>NZ_NEIU01000010.1:0-210835 GCF_002113595.1 Pseudomonas sp. B3(2017) | reverse complement strand
GGCTGGGACAAGGTCGGCGGGGCCGGGGGCAACGCGGCCGGCGGTATCTACAACGCTGCCAGCGGCACCCTGAAGATCGTCGGCACGTCCGTCATCAGCAACAACATCGGTGCGGGCGGCGGCGGTGGCGGCGGTGGCGGCCAGGGCAGCAACGCCAGCAACGGCGGGATCGCCGGGCGCGGCGTCGGCGCCATCTGGAACCAGGGCGGCACGGTGCTGATCACCGCCGCCAACTTCGCCGCCATCAGCGGCAACGGCGCCGGCAGCGGCGCGGGCGGCACGGCCCAGGGCGGCGGCTCGACGGGCGCGTCGCCGACGGCCTTCGCGGCGATCTTCAACAACGGCGGTACCCTCAACACCGCGTACGTGGAACCGCCGACCGCCACCATCGTGGTGTCCGACACCGCGCTGAAGATCGGCGAGACCTCGCTGGTGACCATCACCTTCAGCCGGGCGGTGACCGGTTTCACCAACGCCGACCTGACCATCGCCAACGGCACCCTGAGCGCGGTGAGCAGCGCCGACGGCGGCATCACCTGGACGGCGACCTTCACCCCGACCAACGGCATCACCGACACCACCAACCTGATCGTCCTGGACAACACCGGGGTGACGGCGGTCTCCGACGGCGCAGCAGGCGTCGGCACCACCTCGTCGAACAACTATGCCATCGACACCCAGCGGCCGACCGCGACCATCGTGCTGGCCGATTCGGCCCTGAAGGTCGGCGAAACCTCGCAGGTGACCATCACCTTCAGCGAAGCCGTGAGCGGCTTCACCAACGCCGACCTGACGATCCCCAACGGCACGCTGAGCGCGGTGAGCAGCGCCGACGGCGGCATCACCTGGACGGCGACGTTCACGCCGACCGCCAACATCACCGACACCACCAACCTGATCACCCTGGACAACACCGGCGTCGTCGACCTGTCGGGCAACGCCGGCAGCGGCACCACCGACTCGGCCAACTTCACCATCGACACCCAGCGGCCGACCGCGACCATCGTCGTGACGGACACGAACCTGGCGGCCGGCGAAACCTCGCTGGTGACCATCACCTTCAGCGAAGCGGTGACCGGCTTCACCACCGCCGACCTGACCGTGGCCAACGGCACGCTGTCGGGCCTGAGCAGCAGCGACGGCGGCATCACCTGGACGGCCACCCTGACGCCGAACGCCAACATCACCGACAGCACCAACCTGGTCACCCTGGACAACACCGGCATCGCCGACCTTGCGGGCAACGCCGGCAGCGGCACCACCAACTCCAACAACTACGCCATCGACACGGCGCGCCCGACCGCCACCATCGTGGTGGCCGACAATGCGCTGAAGATCGGCGAGACCTCGCTGGTGACCATCACCTTCAGCGAGGCTGTGACCGGCTTCACCAACGCCGACCTGACCATCGCCAACGGCACCCTGAGCGCGGTGAGCAGCAGCGACGGCGGCATCACCTGGACGGCGACCTTCACGCCGACCGCCAACATCACCGACGCCACCAACGTCATCACCCTGGACAACACCGGGGTCACCGACGCGGCAGGCAACACCGGCAGCGGCACCACCGATTCGAACAACTACGCCGTCGACACCCAGCGCCCGACCGCCACCATCGTGGTCGCGAACCCGACGCTGGCCGTCGGCCAGACCTCGCTGGTGACCATCACCTTCAGCGAGGCGGTGACCGGCTTCACCAACGCCGACCTGACCATCGCCAACGGCACCCTGAGCGCGGTGAGCAGCAGCGATGGCGGCATCACCTGGACGGCGACCTTCACGCCGACCGCCAACGTCACCGACGCCACCAACCTGATCACCCTGGACAACACCGGGGTCGCGGACACGTCGGGCAACGCCGGCAGCGGCAGCACCGATTCGAACAACTACGCCATCGACACCCAGCGGCCGACGGCGACCATCGTCATGGCCGACAGCAACCTCGCCGCCGGCGAAACCTCGCTGGTGACCATCACCTTCAGCGAAGCGGTCACCGGGTTCACCAACGCGGACCTGACCGTCCCCAACGGCACGTTGAGCGCGGTGAGCAGCAGCGACGGCGGCATCACCTGGACGGCGACCTTCACCCCAAGCGTGGGCGTCAACGACGCCACCAACGTGATCACCCTGGCCAACACCGGCATCGCCGACCTGGCCGGCAACGCCGGCAGCGGCACCACCAACTCGGGCAACTTCACGATCAACACGCAGGTGCCGACGGCCACCATCGTGGTCGCCAACAGCAGCCTGGGGGTCGGCGGCACCTCGCTGGTGACCATCACCTTCAGCGAAGCGGTCACCGGGTTCACCAACGCGGACCTGACCGTCGCCAACGGCACCCTGAGCGCGGTGAGCAGCGCCGACGGCGGCGTCACCTGGACGGCGACGTTCACCCCGACCGCCAACGTCACCGACACCAGCAACCTGATCACCCTGGACAACACCGGCGTGCAGAACAGCGTCGGCAACGCCGGCAGCGGCACCACCGACTCGAACAACTACGCCATCGACACCCAGCGCCCGACCGCCACCATCGTGGTGGCCGACACGGCGCTCGGCGTCGGCCAGACCACCACCGTGACCATCACCTTCAGCGAAGCGGTGACCGGGTTCAGCCTGGCCGACCTGACCGCGGAAAACGGCACGCTCAGCGGCCTGACCACCTCGGACAACATCACCTGGACGGCCACCTTCACCCCGGCGCCGGGCATCACCGACACCACTAACCTGATCACGCTGGACAACACCGGCGTCGCCGACGTGGCGGGCAACGCCGGCAGCGGCACCACCGACTCGAACAACTACGCGGTCGACAGCCAGCGTCCGACCGCGACCATCGTCATGGCCGACACCGACCTGCGCCCGGGCGAGACCACCACGGTGACCATCACCTTCAGCGAGGCGGTGACCGGGTTCGACAACAGCGACCTCAGCATCCCCAACGGCACCCTGAGCAGCGTCACCTCAAGCGACGGCGGCATCACCTGGACGGCGACTTTCACGCCGGCCCTGGGCGTGACCGACAACACCAACCTCATCGTCCTCAACAACGCCGGCTACACCGACGTGGCGGGCAACGCCGGCCTCGGCACCACCAGCTCGGCCAACTTCACGGTGAACACCCTGGTGCCGACCGCGACCATCGTCGTCGCCGACACCGCCCTCAAGGCCGGTGAAACGTCATTGGTGACCATCACCTTCAACGAGGCGGTGAGCGGCTTCGACAACAGCGACCTGACCATCGCCAACGGCACGTTGAGCAACGTCAGCAGCAGCGACGGCGGCATCACCTGGACGGCGACGTTCACCCCGACCGCCAACGTCACCGACACCACCAACCTGATCACCCTGAACAACGCCGGGGTGACCAACGCCTCGGGCAACAGCGGGGTCGGCACCACCGACTCGAACAACTTCGCCATCGACACCGCGCTGCCGACCGCCACCATCACGGTCGCCGACAACCGCCTGGGCATCGGCGAGACCACCACGGTGACCATCACCTTCAGCGAGGCAGTGAGCGGTTTCGACCTGTCGGACATCAGCGTCGCCAACGGCGTGCTGTCGAACCTGAGCAGCAGCGACGGCGGCGTGACCTGGACCGCCACGCTGACGCCGACCGCCGGCGTCAACGACGCGACCAACCTGATCGTGCTCGACACCGCCGGCGTGCAGGACGCGGCGGGCAACCTCGGGGCGAGCATCGCCATCTCCAACAACTACATCCTCGACGCGACCCGGCCGACGGTGAACATCGTGGTGGCCAACCCGCACCTGGGCATCGGCCAGACCACCACCGTGACCTTCACCTTCAGCGAGGCGGTGAGCAACTTCGACCTGTCGGACCTCAGCGTCACCAACGGCGACCTGAGCAACCTGAGCAGCAGCGACGGCGGCAAGACCTGGACGGCGACCTTCACGCCGACCGCGAACGTCACCGACCCGAGCAACTTCATCGCCCTCGACACCAGCAACGTCACGGACCTGGCGGGCAACGCCGGCAGCACAGTGGCGGTGTCCAACAACTACGCCCTCGACGCCGAGCGGCCCACCGCCACGGTGGTGGTGGCCAACCCGAACCTGGGCATCGGCCAGACCACCCAGGTGACCATCACCTTCAACGAGGCGGTCAGCGGTTTCGACCTGGCGGACATCAGCGTCGCCAACGGCACCCTGTCCAACCTGAGCAGCAGCGACGGCGGCAAGACCTGGACCGCGACCCTGACGCCGAACGCCAACGTCAACAGCGCCAGCAACGCGATCAGCGTCAACGCCGCCGGGGTCAGCGACCTCTCCGGCAACAGCGGCAGCGGCATCAGCCAGTCCGGCAACTACGTGATCAATACCGTGCCGCCGGCGCCGCCGCCACCGACGTCGCCGACCGTGGTGGTGACCCCGGATCCCGAGTTCCGCAGCAGCGACCCGGTGACCGTAGCGCCGCCGCCTTACGTGCCGCTGCAACCGATCGTGTTCACCCCGCCCACCGGCAACCTCGGCTCGCCGCTGACCTTTTCGCCGCTGTTCGAGCAGCGGGTGATCGGCGACGGCATCCGTCCGCTCGGTGACATTTTCATCAACCGCGGCGCGCTGAGCCCAAGCTTCATCGCCCAGGTGTTCGGCGACAGCACCTACGGCGACGGCACCGGTCACGGTTTCCTCGGCTTCGGCGGAGGCGACGGCGGGGTGTTCGGCAGCAGCACCTTCGCCGGCCTGTTCAACCAGGCCAGCGATGCCGAGCGCGAATCGGTCAACGCCTTCGACAGCCATCCGATCAAGGGCGGCGACATTTCCCAGGGCCTGCGCGGCGTGTTCGGCGCGCCGACCCTGGGCCAGCAACTGCAGCAGTTCCAGGACAGCGAGCAGCACCGGGTCGACAGCCTGGCGGCGGCGCTCAAGCAGATCGGCGTCAGCGAAACGCCGAGCGCATAAAAACAACACACCATTTGTAGGACCCAAGGGGCGATCCAGGGATGAAGAAGAGTCAGAAGTTGTTCGGCGCCAGCCTGCTGGCGCTGGCGATCAGCGGATGTGCAGTCACCAGTGAGCCGATCGAGCGCAGCGTCAGCGAACAGCGCGCCCGAAGCGATCTGCAGAACATGTACAAGGGCCAGGAGCCGCTGCACGGCCCGCTGACCCTGCACCAGGCCATGGCCCGGGCGGTGAAGTACAACCTCGAAGGCCGGCTCAAGGTCATGGAGGAGGCGCTGGCCAAGCGGCAGCTCGACCTCGCCAGCTTCGACATGCTGCCGCGCATGGCGCTGGACGCCGGCTACGTGGGGCGCAACAACGTCAGCGCCTCCAGCAGCCAGAGCGTGCGCACCGGCACCCAGTCCCTGGAGCCGTCGACCTCCCAGGACCGCGACCGCGACGTCGCCGACCTGACCATGGTCTGGAACGTGCTCGACTTCGGCGTCAGCTACATCAGCGCCAAGCAGCAGGGCGACCAGCGTTTGATCGTTCAGGAGCGCCGGCGCAAGGTGATCAACACCATCGTCCAGGACGTGCGCTCGGCCTACTGGCGGGCGATGGCCGCCGAACGCCTGCTCAAGCAGATCGATGCCTTGATGGCCCGGGTCGACACCGCCCGGCGCAACAGCCAGAGCATGAGCGACCAGCGCATCGGCGACCCGGTGCAGGCCCTCGGCTACCAACGCTCGCTGATCGAGGCGACCCGCCAGCTGGAGGAGCAGCGCCGCGCGCTGTCGCTGGCCAAGACCGAACTGGCGACCCTGATCAACCTGCCGATGGGCTCGGAGCTGACCCTGGCCACCGACGACGGCTACCAGATCCCGGAACTCAAGGTCGACCTGGCCAAACTGGAACAGGAAGCCCTGACCAACCGTCCGGAACTGCGCGAGCAGGACTACCAGACCCGCATCAGCGCCGCCGAGACCCGCAAGGCCATGTTGCGCATGCTGCCGGGGCTGGAGTTCTCCGCCGGCGGGCACTACGACAGCAACTCGTTCCTCGTAGAGCAAGGCTGGGCCGACTACGGCGTGAAAGTCACCTGGAACCTGTTCAACGTGATCTCCGCCCCGGCGGCCATCGACGTGGCCAAGGCCGGCGAAGAAGTCGCCGCCGCACGCCGTCAGGCGATGTCGGTGGCGGTGCTGGCCCAGTTGTACGTGGCCAACGCGAACTATCAGGAGGCGCTGCGCCAGTTCAAGACCAGCCAGCAGTTGTCGGAGATCGACGGCCAGATCGTCGGTCAGTTGCGCAACCGCCACCAGGCCGCCGGCATCGGCGAACTGGACCTGATCCAGGGCGAACTGAACAACCTGCAGGCCGACCTGCGCCGCGACCTGGCCTACGCCGACCTGCGCAACGCCTACGGCCAGATCTTCGCCAGCGCCGGGCTCGATCCGCTGCCGGATCAGGTGCAGTCGACCCAGGTGCAGTCGATCGCCACCGCCCTGGCCAACCGCGAAGCGGCGTGGGCCTCGGGCGACATTTCGGTGCCGGTGGCCCATGCCCCTGCGCAGTGATGCGCCCGGTGTCCCATGAGCCGGCCGGCCTACTCGCGGTTGCCGGTGGCGGTGGATCTGCCGCTGCTGCGCCAGGCGCTGGCGGCGATTGACGACAGCGCCTGGCGGGGGCATTTCAACACCGCGTACTTTGCCGGCGACTGGAGCGGCGTGGCGCTGATCTCCGCGGCGGATGCGTTCACCGAACTGTCGCCCGGCCAGGCTGCGCCGGTGCCCCGCGGGCCCTGGCTCAACGACCGCCGCTGGCGCCAGGCGCTGCGTGGCCTGCCGTTGCAGATCGTCAGCGCCCGGCTGCTTCGGCTCGGGCCGGGCGGGCAGATCCACGAACACCGCGACTACGACCTGGAAGGCCCCGAGGCGGATCTGCGCCTGCACATCCCGCTGCTCAGCCCGCCCGCCGTGGATTTCTGGCTGGACGGCCAGCGCATGCCGATGCAGGCCGGGGAGTGCTGGTTCCTCGACCTGTCGCGGCCCCACCGGGTCGACAACCGCGACAGCAGCGTTCGGGTTCATCTGGTGCTCGATTGCCGTCCCTGCCCTTGGCTTGAGCGGATGATCGGCGAAGGCCTGGCGGACACGCCGGCCCCCGGCACCGAAGACACGGCCCTGCAGCAGTTTCAGCGGCAAGTGGCGGACGATCCGGCGCTCAGCGCGACGCTGCAGGCCGTGCAGGATCCCGAGCGCTTCATCGATTGCGCCGTGGCGCTGGCCGCCGAGCGCGGCCTCGCGCTCACGCCTCAGGCCCTGCGCGCCGCGATGCGCAACGGACGGCGGACATGGAACGAACAATGGCGCGCATGAATTTCGACGGCTGGCTGCCGATCCGCATCTGGAGCGAGGCCGGGCAGTGGCAGGTGGACTGGTGCTGGTTCGGCGATGCGCCGTTGCGCCAGCCGTTTTTCCGCGATGCGGTGGACGACGCGCTGCGGCTGCCGTTCAACCAGGCCTTGCGCCGGCAGACGCCGCTGTCGGCGCTGACGGACTGGCAGGCGCACAGCCCCGGCCTTGCGCCGAGCGCGTTCATCCTGCATGCCTCGCGCTGCGGTTCGACCCTGGTCAGCCAGATGCTGGCCCGGCTCGATGACCACATCGTCGTGTCCGAGCCGCCGCCCCTCGATGCCCTGCTGCGCAGCGACCTGCCGGCGCCCGAACGCCGGGCGGCCATCGCCGGGCTGCTGTCGGCCTACGGCCAGCGTCGGCGCGGCGGCGAACAGCGGCTGGTGATCAAGCTCGACGCCTGGAACATCGGCGAATGGCCGCTGCTGCGCGAATGCCACGGGCAGACGCCGTGGCTGTTCGTCTACCGCGACCCGCTGGAGATCGCCGTCTCCCATATGCGCCGTCCCGGCATGCACATGGTGGCGGGCATGCTCGGCGACTGCGTGCTGGACGACGGCCTGCCGTTCGAGGGGCGCGAAGACTTCATCGCCCGGCGCCTGGGGCGTCTGCTGGAGGCCGGGTGGGTGCATTGCCGCGATTCCGGCGGGCTGGCGGTGAACTACAGCGAATTGCCCGAGGCCATGACCGGGCACCTGGCGACGTTTTTCGGATTGAGCGCCGAGCAGTGCCTTCGGGCATCGGCGGCGACCGTGCAGCACGCGAAACAGCCGGCGCAGGTGTTCGTCGCCGACGGCGAGGACAAGCGCCGCGAAGCGTCGGCGCTGCTCCAGGCGCGGGTCGAGCACTACGCCGGGGCGCCTTACCGGGCGCTGGAGGCGTTGCGGCAGGACACGTCGTGCGCCGAGGTCAGGACGGTTTCGTCAGGTCGCTCATCCCTTTGAGCAGCTCGATCGGCAGCGGAAAGACAATCGTCGAGCTCTTGTCCCCGGCGATCGAACTCAAGGTCTGCATGTAGCGCAGTTGCATGGCGCCGGACTGGCGCCCCAGCATCTCGGCGGCCTGCATGAGCTTCTCGGAGGCCTGCAGTTCGCCTTCGGCGTGGATCACCTTGGCCCGCCGCTCCCGTTCCGCCTCGGCCTGCTTGGCGATGGCGCGCACCATCGACTCGTTGAGGTCGACGTGCTTGATCTCGACGTTGGCGACCTTGATGCCCCAGGCGTCGGTCTGGGCGTCCAGCACCTGCTGGATGTCGATGTTCAGCCGTTCCCGCTCGGCCAGCAGTTCGTCCAGCTCATGCTTGCCCAGCACCGCGCGCAGGGTGGTCTGGGCCAGTTGGCTGGTGGCCATGAGGAAGTCCTCGACCTGGATGATCGCCTTCTGCGGGTCGAGCACGCGAAAGTACAGCACCGCGTTGACCTTCACCGACACGTTGTCGCGGGTGATCACGTCCTGGGGCGGCACGTCGAGGACGATGGTGCGCAAGTCCACCCGCACCATCTGCTGCACCACGGGGATCAGCAGGATCAGCCCCGGCCCCTTGACCTGCCAGAAGCGCCCGAGCTGGAACACCACGCCCCGTTCGTACTCGCGCAGGATGCGGAACGTCGAGCCGGCCAGGGCGATGAGCAACAGCAGCAGCGCGACAAAACCGATTTGCAGACCCATGATCACTCTCCGAGCGGTGCCGCGTCAGCCGCGGCCACTTGCAGCAACAGGCCCTTGCGGCCCACCACCCGCACCGGTTGCCCGGTGTGCAGCGGCGTGGGGCTGAGCACCTGCCAGCGTTCTCCCTGCAATTGCACCCAGCCGCTGCGGGCATCGCCGGGCTCCACGACGGTGACCGCCGTCACGCTGCCGAGCAGCCCGGCGTCGCCGCTGACCGGCCGGCGCGGCCGGGTCTTGAGGGCCCGCCAGAGCAGCGCGGCCAGCAGCACCGCACTGACCAGGCCCAGGCCGAGCATCATCGGCACCGGCAGGCCGACGTCACCCAGGATCAGCGCGCCGACCACGAACATGACAAGGCCGGCCAACCCGACCACACCGTAGTTGGGCAGCACGGCTTCGGCGATCATGAACGCGATGCCGAGGGTGATCAGCCACAGGCCCACCGGGTTGACCGCCGGCAGCGGGGCATCCGCCGCCAGGGCTGCTCCGCTGAGCAGCATCGACAGGGCAAGCGCACAGCAACGGGTGTTCACGTGACCCTCCGGGAGCGTCAGGGGCTTACCTACAGTCTAGTTGAGCCTGCACCTGGATGATTTTTGATCAGTCCGGGCAAGCCGCCAGTGGGCGGAAATCCCTGTGCGGGCGGCCCGGCGGACTAGACTTTGTGGACGGCAACAGCATTCATGACCGTCCGCCGCACAGCGCCGGCGGGCATCGAGGTGCATCATGCGTATGGCAAGAAAGGTGCAAAGCAGCCTGAGACAGGCGCAATGCGAATATGACATCGTCGCTCATCCGCACTCCTCCAGCAGCCTGGAAACGGCGCGGGTCGCCGGGGTGCCGGCGGAGCGGGTGGCCAAATCGGTGATCCTCGACGATCGCCACGGGCACTACCTGATGGCCGTGCTGCCGGCCAGCCATCATCTGGACCTGAGCAAAGTGCCCGACGGCGGGCAATGGCAGATCACCCGCGAAAGCAACCTGGCGCACCTGTTCGACGACTGTGAACGCGGCGCGGTGCCGCCGCTGGGCGACGCCTACGGGCTGGACATGGTCATCGACCCGCTGCTGACCCGGCAGAAAGACATCTACCTGGAGGCCGGAAACCACAACAACCTGCTGCACATGAGCATCCCTGAATTCCTCAAGGCGGTGCCCCATGCGCAGGTGCGGGAGCTGAGCGATTAGCTACCGCCCTGCGGTGCACGACGCAGGACCTGCGCAAGCGAGCCTGTCCGCGATGACGGCGGCAGGCGGGCTCCCGCAGTCTTTCCTTTGCCCGTGACTTTCGAAGGAGCCAGACATGGAAAACCCGACCCACAGCCTTTCAGCGTTGTTCAAGCAACTCGGCCTGGCCAGCGATCCGGCCGGCATCGACCAGTTCATCGCCACCCATTCCCCGCTCAAGCCGGAACTGCACCTGGCCGATGCGTTTTTCTGGAACGAGGCGCAGAAGGCCTTTCTGCGGGACGAGATTCTGGATGACGCGGATTGGGCGGAGGTGGTGGATCAGTTGGATGTGATGTTGAGAAAGGGAAGGGCCGGGTAGTCGTCACTGCGGCAATGGCCATCGTCGAGCGGTATGGATCAGCGCCAGAATCCACACCGCCTCTTGCTCGATCTGGTAAACGAGACGGTAGCTGGGATGAGGAATGATCTCGCGCGTGCCGGCGATGATGCCGACGGGGCCGATGTTCGGGTTCCGGGAGAGGCGGGACACCGCCTCGCTGAAGCGGGTGTCCATGTCTGCGGCGGCTTTTGGATTCGCTTCGTAAAGGTAATCCCAAATCTGTGCACGATCCTGTGCGGCGGTTGGTGTCCATATAATCTTCATTCTTGACTGTCTGCCCGCCTGCGCCTTGCGGCGAATTGAGCTTCAACGTCTTCGTTCGACAGGCCGTCACCCGAGCGGACGGCATCGCGGGCGATGTCGACCTTGCGTTGCAGAAAGGCTTCGTACTCCCGTGCTTCCCGTTGTGTCCGCACAAAGTCGCGCATCATTTCCCGCACGATCTGCGAAGCAGGGCGATGGCTGGCTTCGGCCTCGGACATGAACTGTTCGCGCAATTCCGGTTCAAGCTTCATTGTGAAAACGGCTTGTTTCGACATCATGTCGTTCCTCGATTTAGGTACTGACGAAGTATATACACCGTCAGTACCAATCAAGGAGCTTCACTGCGACCAACGGATCAATTTGTTTCAAAACTTGACTGAAATTCCCCGCCAATGCCATATTGATAGTTAGCAAACTAACAGTATGTGCCTTGCCCGTGTCCGATAACCTCGACATCCTCCAGATGAACATCAGCAGTGCCATGGTGGTGGCCGCCCGTCATTGGCGCAAAATCTGCCAGACCACGCTGGTCAACTACGGCATCTCCGAAGCCTGCGCCGTCCCGCTGCTGATGATCGGGCGGCTGGGCGAGGGCGTGCGTCAGGTGCAGGTGGCGCAGGCGGCGGGGATGGAAAGCCCGTCGCTGGTGCGCCTGCTCGATCAGCTGTGCCACGCCGGGTATGTCTGCCGCAGCGAAGACCCCCAGGACCGCCGCGCCAAATGCCTGAGCCTGACCGACACCGGCCGCGAGCTGGTGCAGGCGGTCGAGGCTGAACTGGTGCGCCTGCGCCATGAGGTGCTGGAAGGCATCGACCGGCGCGATCTGGAAGCTACGCTTCGGGTATTGAAGGCTTTCGAGGCGGCGCGTCCGCCGGCGGTGACCCATCCGTGAACGGCTTCTTTTCCGGCTTTCCTCCGGCCCGGGACTGGTTCTACGGGATCCGCACCTTCGCCGCCTCGATGATCGCGCTGTACATCGCCCTGCTCATGCAGATGCCGCGTCCGTACTGGGCGATGGCCACGGTGTACATCGTCTCCAGCCCGTTCCTCGGTCCCACCAGTTCCAAGGCCCTGTACCGCGCCATCGGGACGTTCCTCGGTGCGGCGGCCGCGGTGCTGTTCGTGCCGATGTTCGTCCAGAGCCCCTATGTGCTGGTGGGGGTCATCGCGCTGTGGACGGGGATCCTGCTGTTTCTCTCGCTGCACCTGCGCACCGCCAACAACTACGCCTTGATGCTCGCCGGCTACACCTTGCCGCTGATCGCCCTGCCGGTGGTGGACAACCCGTTGGCGGTGTGGGACGTGGCCGAGGCGCGCACCGAGGAGATTTTCCTCGGCATCGCCGTAGCCGCAGTGGTCGGGGCGATGTTCTGGCCGCGCCGGCTGGCCCCGGTGTTCAACGACGCGGTGGGCAAGTGGTTCGCCGACGCGACGACCTACAGCCTGCGCTTCCTCGGCCGCGACGTGCGCCCGGAAGAGATCGGCGCCCTGCGCATGGCCATGGTCGGCAGCTTCAACAGCCTCGAACTGATGATCGGCCAGTTGCCCCACGAAGGCGCCCGGCCGCAGACGGTGCGCAACACCAAGGAACTGCGCGGGCGGATGATCCACTTGCTGCCGGTGATCGACGCCCTCGACGATGCGCTCTATGCCCTTGAGCGCCGCACCCCGGAACTGGTGGAGCGCTTTGCGCCGCTGCTGGCGGCCACCGGCGAGTGGCTCGGCCACAAGGACGCCGACCTCGGGCGGTGGCAAACCCTGAAGGATCGGCTCGACGCCCTGCAGCCGGATGCCGAAGCCCTGAACGACCGCAGGCAGTTGCTGTTCTCCAACGCGCTGTACCGCCTGGCCGAGTTCATCGACCTGTGGCAGGACTGCCGTTCGCTGCAGGACGCGATCCTCTGCGAGCGCCAGGACAGCTGGCGCGCGGTCTACCGGCACTGGCGCCTCGGGCGACTGACGCCGTTCCTCGACCGCGGGCTGATGCTGTATTCGGTGGCCTCGACCATCCTGGCGATCATCGTCGCGTCGGTGCTGTGGATCCTGCTGGGCTGGACCGACGGCGGCAGCGCGGTGATCCTGGCGGCGGTGTCGTGCAGCTTCTTCGCCTCGATGGACGACCCGGCGCCGCAGATCTACCGGTTCTTCTTCTGGACCGCGATGTCGGTACTGTTCGCCAGCCTGTACCTGTTCCTGGTGTTGCCCAACCTGCACGACTTCCCGATGCTGGTGCTGGCGTTCGCCGTGCCGTTCATCTGCGTCGGCACCCTGACGGTGCAGCCGCGCTTCTACCTCGGCATGCTGCTGACGCTGGTCAACACCTCATCGTTCATCAGCATCCAGGGCGCCTACGACGCGGATTTCTTCGCCTTCGCCAACTCCAACCTGGCAGGTCCCATGGGGCTGCTGTTCGCGTTCATCTGGACGCTGGTGGCCCGGCCGTTCGGCGCTGAGCTGGCGGCCAAGCGCCTGACCCGGTTCAGCTGGAAAGACATCGTCCACATGACGGAGCCGGCGAACCTCGCCGAACACCGGCAACTGGGCGTGCAACTGCTCGACCGCCTGATGCAGCACCTGCCGCGCCTGGCGCTGACCGGGCAGGACACCGGCATCGCCCTGCGCGAAGTGCGGGTGGGGCTGAACCTGCTCGACCTGCTGGCCTACACCCCGCGGGTGCCCGGCGCGCCGCAGGCGCTGCTGGAGCAGGTGGTGGCGGAAGTCGGCGATTACTTCCGCGCCTGCCTCAAGGCCGGCGAGCGCCTGCCGGCGCCCAGCCCCTTGCTGATGACGATGGACCGCACCCGCCGTGCCCTCAGCGGCCACGGCGATGACGAAACCCGGCTGCACCTGTTGCATGCCCTCAGCGGCCTGCGCCTGGCGCTGCTGCCCGGCGTCGAGTTTCTCGGCAACGCCGAACCCGAAGAACCGTTGCCTCACGGCATCGATGGAGCCCCCCTATGATCGGTGACCTGGACATCAGCGGCATTTTCCTGCCGACACTGCTGATTCTGATGGGCATCACGTACCTGCTGTTCCTGCTGGTGCACGGCGTGCTCACGCGCCTGCACTTCTACCGCCTGGTCTGGCACCGGGCGTTGTTCAACGTGGCGCTTTACGCCTTGCTGCTGGGCGCCGTGGATTCCCTCAGCCGATACCTGATGACATGAAAAAACCGTTTTTGACGCTCGGCCGCACCGTGCTGACCCTGTTGATCGTGACGTTCGCCGTCGTCGTCGTGTGGCGCATGGTGATGTATTACATGTTTGCGCCCTGGACCCGCGACGGGCATATCCGCGCCGACATCGTGCAGATCGCCCCGGACGTGTCCGGGCTGATCCAGCAGGTGGAAGTGAAGGACAACCAGCCGGTCAAGCGCGGCCAGGTGCTGTTCAGCATCGACCCGGACCGTTTCCGCCTGGCCCTGCGCCAGGCCAAGGCCACCGTCGCCGACCGCGAAGAGACCCTCGCCCAGGCGCAGCGCGAGGCCAAGCGCAACCGGGGCCTGGGCAATCTGGTGCCGGCCGAGCAACTGGAAGAGAGCCTGTCGAAGGTCGCCCGCGCCCAATCGGCCCTCGCCGAAGCGCTGGTGGCGGTGGACAGCGCCCAGCTCAACCTCGACCGCTCGGTGATCCGCAGCCCGGTGGACGGCTACGTCAACGACCGGGCGCCGCGCGCCCAGGAGTTCGTCACCGCCGGTCGGCCGGTGCTGTCGGTGGTCGACAGCAACTCTTTCCACATCGACGGCTATTTCGAAGAGACCAAGCTGGACGGCATCCGCGTCGGCCAGGCCGTGGACATCCGGGTGATCGGCGACCGGGCGAAGCTGCGCGGGCACGTCGAAAGCATCGTGGCCGGCATCGAGGACCGCGACCGCACCAGCGGCAGCAACCTGCTGCCCAACGTCAACCCGGCCTTCAGCTGGGTGCGGCTGGCGCAGCGCATTCCGGTGCGCATCGCGTTCGACGACGTGCCCGAGGATTTCCGCATGATCGCCGGGCGCACCGCCACGGTGTCGATCATCGAGGACGGCCGGCAGGAGTCCGCGCAATGAACCGGGCGCTGATGGTCGCCGGGCTGGGCGCGCTGCTGTCGGCCTGTCAGGTGGTCGGGCCGGACTATCACCTACCGGGCGAAGCGGCGGTGCAGCGCCACGACCTGCAGGGCGAACTGGCGGTGGACGGCAAGCCGGTGGTGTCGGCGCCGGTGCCGGCCGACTGGTGGCGCCTGTATCAGGATCCTCGGCTCAACGAACTGGTGCAGCAGGCCATGGCCTCCAACACCGACCTGCGGGTGGCGGCGGCCAACCTGTCGCGGGCTCGGGCCCGGGTCGACGAGGCCGAGGCGGCCGGTGGCTGGAGCGGCGGGGTGAAGATGGGGGCCCAGCGCCTGCAGGAGTCCGGTGAAGCGTTCCTGCTGCCGGAAAAGGTGCCGGTGGACAACATCGGCGAGATCGCCATCAGCGCCTCTTACCAGTTCGACCTGTTCGGCAAGCTGCAACGTGGCATCGAAGCGGCCAAGGCCAGCGCCGACGCGACCCAGGCCGCCGCCGACACAGCCCGCATCACCCTGGTGGCGGATGTGGTGCGCGCCTACACCCAGGTCTGCGCCGCCAACGAAGAGCGCGAAATCGCCCAGCATTCCCTCGACCTGCAGGACCAGAGCACTCGGCTCACCCAGCGCCTGCGCGATGCCGGCCGGGGCGACGAGACCCAGGTCACCCGCTCCCAGACCCAATTGAAATCCCTGCGGGCCGACCTGCCGCGCTACGAGGCGGCGCGCCAGGCCGGGCTGTTCCGCCTGTCGATGCTGCTGGCCAAGCCTGTGGCGCAACTGCCGGCCGGCACCGCCGGGTGCGCCGAACTGCCGAAGGTCGCGCAACTGATGCCCGTCGGCGACGGCGCTGCGTTGCTCAAGCGCCGTCCCGACGTGCGCCAGGCCGAACGGCAACTGGCCGCCGCGACCGCCGGCATCGGCATCGCCACCGGCGAGCTGTACCCGGACATCAGCTTCGGTGCGACGATCGGCACCGTCGGCCTGCTGGACGACCTCGGCAAACCGTCCACCAACCGCTGGGGCTTTGGCCCTTCGTTGAGCTGGAACGTGCCGACCAACGGCGCCCGGGCGCGCATCCGCGAGGCCGAAGCGTCGACCCAGGGCGCCCTGGCGCATTTCGACGGCGTGGTGCTGAACGCCGTCCGCGAGACCCAGACCGGCCTCGCCCAGTACAGCGCACAGTTGCAGCGCCGCGAGGCGCTGGCCGATGCCGAGCAGTCGGCGAAACAGGCAGCGGAGCAGACCCACCGCTTCTACCAGGCCGGCCGCGCGTCGTTCCTCGCCGACCTGCAGGCCACCCGCACCTACACCGATGTGCGGGCGCAGCTGGCGTCGGCCAACACCCAGGTCGCCCTGAGCCAGATCGATCTGTTCCTCGCCCTGGGCGGCGGCTGGGAAAGCGGACGAACGCAAGCGTCGGGCACCGGCAAACCCTGAGGCCGTTGCTATGCTTTGAAGTGTTGGAAGGGCGCCCGGTGCAAGGCGTCCTTGCAGCGCACTGGGCTTGCGCAGGTCGGGGAAACCAATAATGAAAAACCCTTACGCTCTTGGCTTCTGGTGCGCCCTGGTAGCGCTGGTGCTGCTCTCGGCCACCTATTTCTACGGCATCATGCTGGCCCATCAGATCGACAAGGCCATGGTGTTCCTCGACAGCGCCGTGGCCTTGATCGCGGTCATGGGGATTGTGGTGGTGGCCTGGGCCCTGGTGCAGGTCCGGCGGCTGAAGCAGCGCCAGCTGGAGCAAAGCAAGGTGCTGCTGCTGATCTGGGACACCAAAGTCGCGCTGCGCCGGGTCGAGACCGTGTTCGACCGGTATTTCTGGGGCAGCTACTGGCAACCGGGGCGCACCTTCGCCGAAGTCATGGGCGAACTCACCGGCACGCCGCTGGAAAAAAGCCTGGATGCCCTGAAAAAGCAGTGCCTGGAGCTCGACAAGCAAGTCGCCAGCGACGGCTGGCACTGGCTCAACAACGCCCGCGAACTGTCCGACGTCGCCACGGCCATGGCCCGCGAACGCTATCAGCTGGACTTCTGCGACCCGCGCAACGACGGCCCCGGCGGGGCGGTGATCGACCGGGACTTCGAAGTGCTGGTGTTCACCTGGACGGCGCGGCTCAAAAGCTTCGACCATCAACTGGACGAGATCGAGGTGCAGTATTCCTGAGCCCGCCAAGGCGCCATCGAGCTCACTGCCATCCCCTCGCCATGGACACTCTTTAACCTTTAAACACTGGGCCCTCACGGGGCGCCAGTGCTAATCTGCACCGCTAAATCCAGCGGAGTCGTGCCGCGGCCCGATCACGGGTTCAAGGAAGACGACCACACTTTCAGCCACGGAAATCGATCGGGTCATTCATGAATAAATCAGCAGGCGTGCTTCTGGGAATCGTTGTTGCCATCGGCGCCATCAGCGCCGGCGGGGCGTGGTACACCGGCACCAAAATCGAAGGCGTGCTGAACAACGCCGTCGCCAACGCCAACAAGGAACTGCAGGCCGCCATGGCCGGCTCCAACGGCAGTGCGTCGCTGGAGCTGGTGTCCCTGGAGCGCCACACCTTCAGCAGCACCGCCCAGTACCGCCTCAAGGGCGAGGGCGAGATGTTCGGCGAGGCGCCGGTCGAGCTGCTGTTCACCGACCGCATCGAACACGGCCCGCTGCCGTTCTCGCGGCTGGCGTCGTTCAAATGGCTGCCGGTCATGGCCAGCAGTCACTATGAGCTGGAAAAGACCCCGCTGACGGAAAAATGGTTCGCCGCCACCAAGGGTGCCGCGCCGCTCAAGGGCGTGGTCAACATCGGCTACGACGAATCCACCACCGGCACCCTCGAACTGCTGCCGCTGGAAACGGCGCTGGACGACAAGTCGAGCCTCAAGTTCTCCGGTCTGAACATGGACATCTCCGCCAGCGCCCAGGCCCAGAAGGTCAAGGCCAACGGCTACATGGACAGCCTGCACCTGACCACCGTCGCCGAAGACGAGGCGCCGGTGCAGATCGAGCTCAGCGGCCTGACCCTGGCCAGCAACCTCACCAAGAGCACCTACGGCTACTACACCGGGGAGAACACCCTGGAGCTGACCAACAGCAAGACCACCTTCGGCGCCAAGCAGTCGGTGCTGGGCATCAAGAACTTCGAGATGAAGAACCTCACCGAAGAGACCGGCTCCAGCGCTTCGGGCCGCGCCGACTACAAGATCGGCGAGGTCACCCTCAACGACAAGAAGATCGGTTCGGCCAACCTGGCCATGAGCCTGAAGAACCTCGACATTCCGTCGACGATGTCGCTGATGCAGATCTACCAGACCAAGCTGCAGCCCTACGAGAAGGCCGCCGCCGAAGCCGCAGCCGCCGGCCTGCCGGCGCCGGAGCTGAACCTGACCCCGGCCGAAGAGGCCCAGGTCAAGGCCGACCTGCAGAAACTGCTGGCCGCAGGCCCCCAAGTGGCGCTGGAGAACCTGTCGCTCAAGACCGCCAACGGCGAAAGCCGCGCCAATCTGGTGATCGACCTGGCCAAGCCGCAGTCGATGGATCTGCCGCCGGACCAACTGGGCAAGCAACTGATCGCCCTGCTTGACCTCAACGTGCTGGTGTCCAAGCCGATGCTGGTGGACCTGATGAGCGTTCAGGCGCAGCTCGACGGCCAGACCGACGCCAAGGCCATCGTCGACCAGGCCAGCGCCGCCACCGACATGTTCGCCGGCATGGCGGTCGGTTCGCAGTTGGCGACCCTGGACGGCACCAACGTCACGACCAAGCTGCACTACGCCGCCAACCAGGTGGAGTTCAACGGCCAGAAGATGACCGTCGAGCAGTTCGTCGGCTTCCTGATGAACAAGTTCGCCGGCGTCAGCCAGGTTCAGTAACCGCTGCGCACCGCCACGGCGCCCGGCCTCTGCGCAACGCAGACGCCGGGCGTTTTGCTGTCTGGCGCCTGGGTTTTCGTTCGGTAGGAAAACCGTCACTGCAATTCTGAATAATTATTGCGTTGTCGATATTGGTCTACGCTTGCGTGCAAGACTGCCTGGATAAGCTTGGCCGGGTCTGCGATTCGGCCGCCGTTACGAATGGGCAAGGAGGGCATTGCGACCCGGCTGGCCATGTAAGGATGCTGACGAATGCCGCGTATTGATGTTCCTGTATTGCATCGTGGTTTACGCCCATTGTTCCGAGTCGCGCTGTGCAGCCAGTTGCTCTGGCCGGCACTGGGGTTCGCCGATACGGCCTACGACCGAATGGTGCTCGACGCCCGGGCCGGCCACTATGCGCCCGCGCTCGATGCCCTGCGCCAGGTGCCGCCGGCCCAGGCCACCGCCGGCCAGGTCAGCGACCACCTGCAGATCGCCAGTTGGGCCGGGCTCGACGCCGAAGTGGTGCAGGTCTACGAGACCCAGGGCCGCGGCCGCACGTTGCCGGTCCAGGCGCTGACCGCCACCGCCCGGGCCTACCGCAACCTCAAGCGTTGGGATCAGGCGACCCAGGTCTACAACCAGGCCCTGGCGCTGGATCCGGGCAATGCCGACCTGCAACTGGGGTTGGCCCTGACCCAGGCCGACGCCGGCAAGCCCGACGAAGCGGTGACCCGCGCCAAGGCGCTGGTCGCGGCCAGGCCCGACGACCCCTCCCGCCGGCTCGCGCTGGGCTATGCCCTGACCCGTGCCGGCAAGCAGTACGACGCGCTGCACGAATACGATCAGGCGTTCGTCCGCGCCGGCAGCAAGCCGGAAGTCGCCCGCGAATACGTGGTGGCCCTGCAGAAGGCCCGTCTGCCGGAGCCTGCGCTGCGCCTGGCTGACCAGCGTCCGGGCCTGATCGACCCGGTCACCCGGCGTCGCCTCGAAGGCGACCTGGCCGCCGAGCGGGTGCGCCTCGCCGACCTGGCCACCCGCAGCGAGAAGGAACGCTACGTCATCGCCGACCGGGCGCTGACCGACTACGACAAGCTGCTGACCACCTGGACGCCGGACGCCAGCGCCCACGACGACGTGACCCGCTGGCGCATCGACCGCATGGGCGCGCTCCGGGCCCGGGCGCGCACGGCCGACGTCATCGGCGAATACCGGAAGCTGCAAGGCGAAGGGGTGAAGATCCCGACCTACGCCCTGCGCTGGGTGGCGGCGTCCTACCTGGACCAGCGCCAGCCGGAGATCTCCACCGACCTCTACCGTCAGGTGCTGACAGCGCCGGACGCCGATGCCGGCGACCGCCTGGAAGACACCACCGGCCTGTACTACTCGCTGCTCGAAAGCGACCGCGCCGAAGAGGCCCGCAAGGTCGCCGAGGACCTGGCCAAGTCCCAGCGGCCGCGCATCGAGCTCAAGGGCTTGCCGGTGGGCAACCCCAACGACGAATGGATGGACGCCCAGCAGCTCGCGGCGCAGGCCGGTACCTACGGCTCCGACCTGCCCCACGGCGAAGAGCGCCTGCAAACGTTGGTCGACCAGGCGCCGGGCAACATCGGCCTGCGCCTGGCCCAGGCCGACCTGTACCTGGCCCGGGACTGGCCGCGCCGCGTCGAGAACCAGCTCAAGGAAACCGAAAGCCTGGTGCCGCGGGACATGGGCCTGGAAGTCGCCCAGGCCCACACCGCCATGGACCTGCAGGAATGGCGGCAGATGGATGCGCTGACCGACGACGTGGTCGCGCGCTTCCCCGACAACCGGCAGGTGCAGCGCCTGGCCCGTCAGCGCGAAGTGCATGACATGGCCGAGCTGCGCGTCGAAAGCTACGGCGGCAAGGCTTACGGCGGCGGCAGCGGTGATGCCGGCGCGGTCAGCGGCAGCCGGGACTTCGGCATCGAAAGCACCCTGTACAGCCCGCCCATCGATGAAGACTGGCGGGTGTTCGCCGGCGTCGGCTACGCCACCGGCGACTTCACCGAAGGCACCGGCCACCACCGCTTCCAGCGCGTGGGCCTGGAGCGCCGCACCCGCGACATGACCCTGGAGGCGGAAATCTCCAACCACTCCTACGGTTTCGGCGACAAGCAGGGCGCCCGCCTGGCGATCGCCCGGGACATCGACGACCACTGGCAATACGGCGGCAGCCTCGAGTACCTCTCGGCGCAGACCCCGCTGCGCGCGCTGAACAGCGGCATCAAGGCCAACGGCGGCAGCGGTTTCATCCGCTGGCGGGCCAACGAGAGCCGGGAATGGAAGCTGGCGGTCAGCCCGTCGCACTTCAGCGACGGCAACAACCGGGTCGAGGCGCTGCTCACCGGCCGCGAAGGCGTGTACAGCGCGCCGAACCTGCAGGTCGACGCCGGCCTGGAAGTGGGCACCAGCCACAACTCCAAGTCCGATGACGTGCCGTACTTCAACCCGAAGGCGGACTTGAGCGTCATGCCGCTGCTGAACGTCAACCACGTGCTCTACCACCGTTACGAAACGGTCTGGAGCCAACAGTTCCAGCTGGGCGCGGGCACCTACAGCCAGCGTGACCACGGCACCGGCGGCATGGCGCTGATCGGCTACGGCCAGCGCTACGCCTGGAACGACGTGTTCGAAGTGGGCGGCCTGTTGAGCGCGATCAACCGGCCCTACGACGGTGATCGGGAAACCGA
This sequence comes from Pseudomonas sp. B3(2017), assembly GCF_002113595.1. Taxonomy (NCBI): domain Bacteria; kingdom Pseudomonadati; phylum Pseudomonadota; class Gammaproteobacteria; order Pseudomonadales; family Pseudomonadaceae; genus Pseudomonas; species Pseudomonas sp. B3(2017). The sequence continues at coordinate 189,401 of NZ_NEIU01000010.1, read as the reverse complement.
TCTGCGTCTGCTCGTCGACCTCACTTTCCGCTTCTAGAAGAGTCTGAAGATGCCTCTGATTTCGCGATTCATCCTTTTGCTGGGCGCGCTGCTGGCCAGCGCCTGCGCCCAGCAGGCCCCGGCCTTCCTGCCGCCGTCGGAGCGCCCGGTGGCGGCCAGCGAAAAGCCGTGGCCGAAGAACCACGTGCTGGGCATCGCCTACCACGACGTCGAAGACCGTGACCCCGACCAGGCCGTGGTGGCGGTGCGCACCGAGCGCATGATCGAGCAACTGGCGTGGCTGCGTGAGAACGGCTACCGGCCGGTCACGGTCGATCAGATCATGGCCGCGCGCAAGGGCGGGCCGGAACTGCCGCCCAAGGCGATCCTGCTCAGCTTCGACGACGGCTATTCCAGCTTCTACACCCGCGTGCTGCCGGTGCTGCGCGCCTACAACTGGCATGCGCTGCTGGCGCCGGTCGGCACCTGGATCGACACGCCGCTCAACCAGCCGGTGGACTTCGCCGGCACCCCGCGCCAGCGCTCGGACTTCCTGACCTGGGATCAGGTGCGGGAAATCTCGCAGTCGGGGCTGGTGGAGATCGCCGCCCACACCGACGCCAACCACAAGGGCATCCTCGCCAACCCCCAGGGCAACCTGCAGCCGGCGGCGGCGACCCGGCAATACAACGCGGTCACCAAACGCTACGAGACCGAGGACGAATTCCGCGCGCGGATCCGCACCGACGTGGCCGCCATCTCCGAGAAGATCCGCAAGGTCACCGGCAAGAAACCGCGCATCTGGGTCTGGCCGTACGGCACGGCGGACGGCACCTCGCTGACGGTGGTGGGCGAGCAGGGCTACGAGATGGCCCTGACCCTCGACGACGGCCTCGACGCCCTCGACAACCTGATGAGCAGCCCGCGTTTCCTGGTGGCCTCGGATCCGGACGGCGAGCACTTCGCCAACAGCATCGTCTCGGTGCAGGCCGAATCGCCGATGCGCGTGGTGCACGTGGACCTGGACAACGTCTACGACCCGGATCCGGCGCAGCAGGACGCCAACCTCGGCAAACTGGTGCAGCGCATGGCCGACATGGGCGCCAACACGGTGTTCCTGCAGGCCTTCGCCGATCCCCAGGGCGACGGTCTGGTGCATTCGCTGTACTTCCCCAACCGCCACCTGCCGGTGCGCGCCGACCTGTTCGACCGCGTCGCCTGGCAGCTGCGCACCCGTGCCCACGTGAAGGTCTATGCGTGGATGCCGGTGCTGAGCTTTGCCCTCGACGCGAAACTGCCGCGGGTCACCCGTTGGGATCCGCAGACCGGCGCCGTGTCGGTCGATCCGGACCAGTACAAGCGCCTGTCGCCGTTCGATCCCGAGGTGCGGCGGGTCGTGGGCGAAATCTACGAGGATCTGGCGCGCCTGACTTCGGTGGACGGCATCCTCTACCATGACGATGCGGTGCTTTCGGACTTCGAAGACGCCGGCCCGCAGGCGCTCAAGGTCTACGCCGCCAACGGCCTGCCGGGCTCGATCGGCGCGCTGCGCGACGACCCGGCGACGATGCAGCGCTGGACGCGCTTCAAGAGCCGCTACCTGATCGACTTCACCCGGGAGCTGACCGCCAAGGTGCGGGCGATCCGCGGCCCGCAGGTGCTGACCGCGCGCAACATCTTCGCCGAACCGATGCTCAATCCGGCGAGCGAAGCGTGGTTCGCGCAGAACTTCGACGATTTCCTCGTCACCTATGACTGGACGGCGCCGATGGCCATGCCGCTCATGGAGAAACAGACCCACGCCCGCTCCGGCCCTTGGCTGGAGTCGCTGGTGGCGACCGTCAAGGCTCGCCCGGGCGCGCTTGAGCGCACGGTGTTCGAGCTGCAGGGCCGGGACTGGACAAAAAAGGACCAGGCCGAAATCGACGGCGCGCAACTGGCCGAGTGGATGGGCGTGCTCAAGCGTCAGGGCGTGACCAGCTTCGGCTATTACCCGGACAACTTCCTCGAGAACCTGCCGGACCTGAAAACCGTACGGCCTGCGCTCTCCAACAAATGGAACCCATGACATGCTGGATAGACTGTTGGCCCTGCTTGTTCTGGCGCTCGTCCTCGGCGTACCGCTGGGGCTGATCTTCCTGGTCACCGGGCAGTTCCTGATGGACTTCGTGTTCTTCTACCCGCTGTTCATGTCCGGGCTGTGGATCTCCGGCGGCCTGTATTTCTGGCTGCACTGGGAGCGGCACTGGCCATGGAAGGACGACACGCTGCCGCCGCCCCTGGCCGGCGAGCCGCTGATCTCGATCCTGATCCCTTGCTACAACGAGGGCGACAACGCCGCCGACACCATCCACGCGGCGCTGGCCCAGCATTACCCGAACATCGAAGTCATCGCGATCAACGACGGCTCCAAGGACAACACCGCCGAGGTGCTCGACGCCCTGGCCAAGGAAGACCCGCGCCTGCGCGTGCTGCACCTGGCGGAGAACCAGGGCAAGGCTGTGGCCTTGCGCATGGGCGCCATCGCGGCGCGCAGCGAGTACCTGGTGTGCATCGACGGCGATGCGCTGCTGGCGCCGAACACCGCGGCCTACCTGGTGGCGCCGATGCTTGACAACGCCCGGCTCGGCGCGGTCACCGGCAACCCGCGGATCCGCACCCGTTCCACCCTGGTCGGGCGGGTTCAGGTCGGCGAGTTCTCCTCGATCATCGGCCTGATCAAGCGCACCCAGCGAGTGTTCGGGCGGATCTTCACCGTGTCCGGGGTGATCGTCGCCTTCCGCCGCACGGCGCTGCACCGGGTCGGCTACTGGAGCCCGGACATGATCACCGAAGACATCGACATCAGCTGGAAGCTGCAACTGGATCACTGGAGCATCTTCTACGAGCCCCGCGCGCTGTGCTGGATCCTCATGCCCGAAACCCTGCGCGGCCTGTGGAAGCAGCGCCTGCGCTGGGCCCAGGGCGGCGCCGAAGTGCTGTTCAAGAACATCCGCGGGATCTGGCAGTACCGCCACCGCTACCTCTGGCCGCTGCTGTTCGAGTACTGCCTGTCCACCGGCTGGGCGTTCACCTTCCTGCTGTCGGTGATCTTCTGGGCGGTCGGCAAGTTCGTGGCGCTGCCGGACGCCATCGCGGTGCACCACCTGATGCCGCCGGCGTTCACCGGGCTGCTGCTGGCGTTCGTCTGCCTGGTGCAGTTCGCGGTCAGCATCGTGATCGACCGGCGCTACGAGCCGGGGCTGGGCAAGACCATGTTCTGGGTGGTCTGGTATCCGTTGGTGTTCTGGTTCATCAGCCTTTTGACCACGCTGGTCAGCTTCCCCAAAGTGCTGTTCGGCCAGCACCAGAAGCGGGCGCGCTGGGTCAGTCCCGACCGGGGCATCAAACCGGTCGGGGACGACGAAGAGGAGGTCATCAAATGAAAATCATCCGGACCCGCCAACGGCCCTTCCTGGTGGTGGTCGATGTGTTCATCACCGTGCTCGCCTGGGTCGGCCTGCTGTACCTGCTGGTGCGCGGGCTGTGGCCGCTGATCGACACCCATGGAGGCGGGCCGCGGATCGACAATTCCGCGTTCGAGGCCTTGGGCACCCTGCAGATCTACCTGTGGGTGGCGCTGGTCAACGCGGTGATCCTGATCGGCTGGGCGCGCTACCAGCAGCGCAAGAGCAAGAGCTTCGCCCAGCGCCGCCTGCCGGCGCCGGTGGTGGACGACGAAGGCTTGAGCAAAAGCTTCAAGCTGTGCGACGACCGCCTGCAGAAGCTGCGCGGCAGCGGGGTGATGACCATCCACAACGATCAGGAAGGCGACGTCAGCCATGTGGTGCCGCACTTCTGGCCGGTGACGCCCGACGAACTGCCGCCGCCGCTGGCGCCGCTGGAGCATCCCCGGGTGATCTTCCTGCACGCCGAGGACGACGACAACCGCGAGCCGAGCCACCGGATCACTTGAGCCTGCGGATCAGCCGCCAGGCTTCCTCCATCGGCAGCGGCTGCTTCATGCGTTCGGCCAGCAGGGCCATGGCCCGGTCCTCTTCGCAGGCCACGGCCGCCACCACCACGCCCTGGCTGCCGAACAGGCCGATGAAGGGCGGCTGGCCGGGGTCGCCGTTGAACCCCACCTCATCCCAGTGCGCGGCATGGCCCAGGCAATCGTAGCTCCTGCCGAAATGCCAGGTCCAGAAGTACGGCACGTCCAGGTAATGCTCCTCGCCGCCGAGCATGTTGGTCGCCGCGATCCGCGCCTGCTGCTGGGCCAGGCGCCAGTGTTCGATGCGTTCGGGCCGGCCGTTGAGCGGAAACGTGGCGATGTCGCCGATGGCCCACACGTCCCGGGCCACGCGCATGCCGTCGTCCACCCGCAGCGACAGGTCCTCCTCCCGCGGCAGCGACGCGAAGGCCTCGGTGGCCGGGTGAACGCCGATTCCCGCCAGCACCAGGTCCGCCGACAGGCGCAGGCCGTTGTCGAGCAGCACCGCCTCGACCTTGCCGTCGCCGATGATTTCGCGCGCCTCATGCCCAGTGATGAACCTGACGCCGTTGTCCTCGTGCAGCGCCCGCACCGCGCGGCCCACGGCGTCGCCGAAGCGGGCCGCGAAGGGTACGGCGTGGTGGGCGATCACCGTCACGTCGAGGCCGAGCTGGCGCAAGGCCGAGGCGCACTCGAGGGCGATGAAACCGTCGCCGACGATCACTGCGCGCTGGCCGGGACGGGCGCTGTCCAGGATGCATTCGGCCTGAAGCCTGGAGCGCAGCACGAAGACCTGCGGCAGGTCGGCGCCGGGCAGCGTCAACCGGTTGGGCGAGCCTCCGGTGGCCAGCACGGCGGCGTCGTAGGCCAGGTTCGCGCCGTGCTTCAGGTGCAGGGTCTTCGCAGCGGTGTCGAGGGCGGTGACTTCGTCTTCGAGGCGCTCGATGCGTTGCGTGCGGTAAAACCCTTCATCGCGCAGCGCCGGGGTTTCCCGGGGCGGCATTTCCCCGGCCAGCACGAATTTGCTCAGCACCGTGCGGTCGTACCCGGCGCCGGCTTCGCGGTCGACCATGACGATCCGCCCGCCGAAGCCTTTCTCCCGCAGCGCGGCGGCGCAGGCGGTGCCCCCGGCGCCCGCGCCGACGATGACGAAGGTGCGCGGATCGTCCGCCGGCGGCGTGTGCGGATCCGCCAAGGGCTGATCGTCGACCCACACCTCGTCGCCGCGCAGCTCCAGCGGGTAGCGGATGAGGCCGTCGAGGGCCGGCGGTTCGCACAGCGCGCCGTCCTCAAGGCGAAACGCGCCTTTGTGCCACGGACAGATCAGGCGCCCATGGCAGATCGCCCCTTCGGCCAGCGGCGCCCCGGCGTGGGGGCATTCGCCCTGGAACGCGCGCAGGCTGGTTCCGGCGCGCACCAGCAGGATCTTCTGTTCGCCGATCTGCACCGGCAGGCCACGGTCTTCGGGGACATCGGCGAAACGGGCGACACGGTGCAGGGACATGATCGTGCTCCACGCAAGTGTTTCTCTTACGAGTTTGGCGCCGATTCCCAGGTTCAGCCAATTGCCACTGCCACGGCATGAACGGTACGGCTATAGTTTGCAGGCCGACGAAGGCCCAACCGCACAAGGTGCTCCCGGAATGACCCGATCGATTTCTCTCAACCCTTGGCTGGCGGCCCTTGCCGTCGCCCTTTGCGTGCAGTTGCCGGCGCAGGCCCAGGAGCGCTTCACCCTCAGCATCCCCGGCGTGTCGGACAACCGCCTGTTCACCTCGGCAGCGGCCAGCGACGCCAGCGGCTGCGGCGGCAAGAACCAGTCGCCGGCCCTGAGCTGGAACGCGGGCCCGACCGGCACCCAGAGCTACGCCATCGTCATGCACGACCCGGACGGCCAGAAGGGCCTGGGCGTCGATCACTGGATTCATTACGGCATCAAGGCCACCACCCGGCAGATCCCGGCCGGCGTCGGCGCCAAGTCGGCCCTCGAAGGCGTCGGCGGCACCAACAGCAAAGGCACCACCCATTACATCGGCCCGTGCCCGCCGGTCGGTGACAGCGCCCACCACTACATCATCCAGATCTACGCCTTGGACCTGGCCCCGGACGCCTTGCCCGCCGGGCTGACCCGCGCCGAACTGATGGACAAGATCAAGGGCCACGTGCTGCGCAACAGCAGCGCGGTGCGGCGCTACCACCGCTGAAAAAAAGTTTTGCGGGGTTAACCCGAACGCGAGGGGCTGCCCGTCTCAGGGGATGAATGGATCAATTTCCGCCCGAGGTCAGCCCCCATGTCCTTTCCTTCTCTGTTCCTGCGCCCCGTCGCCGCCGCCGTGATGCTGGTCATCGCCGGCTGCGGCGCGTCCTCCACACCGGATTCCCGTACAGTGGCGCCGCCGGTTCCCTCCGCCCCTCAAGTCCGGGAGGAAGCGGCGATGGCGGACAGCGCGATGGCCAAGCGCAGCCTGCGCGCCGCACCGATGGCCGCTTATGCGCCGATGCCTGCCGCAGAAAGTTATCCACAGGGCTACCGTGACGAGTACCGCGAGCAGTACCAGGCACTGGCCGACAATCCTGTGCACAGCGTCGCCGAGGCACCGGTCTCGACCTTCAGCGCCGACGTCGACACCGGCGCCTACGCCAACGTCCGCCGCCTGCTCAACCAGGGCCGCTTGCCGCCCGAAGGCGCAGTGCGCCTGGAGGAGATGGTCAATTACTTCCCCTACGCCTACGCCTACGCGCTGCCCACCGACGGCTCGCCGTTCGGCGTGACCACCGAACTGGCCGCGACGCCGTGGAACCCGCACACCCGGCTGCTGCGCATCGGCATCAAGGCATCCGACCGCGCGGTGGCGGAACTGGCCCCGGCCAACCTGGTGTTCCTGGTGGACGTCTCCGGCTCGATGGATCGCCGCGAAGGCCTGCCGATGGTCAAAGGCACCCTGAAACTGCTGGTCGATCAGTTGCGCGAGCAGGACCGGGTGTCGCTGGTGGTGTATGCCGGCGAATCGCGGGTGGTGCTGGAGCCCACGTCCGGGCGGGACAAGGCGAAGATCCGCAACGCCATCGAACAACTGACGGCGGGCGGCTCCACGGCCGGCGCCTCGGGCATCGAACTGGCCTACCGGATGGCGCAGCAGGCGTTCATCCCCAACGGCATCAACCGCATCCTGCTGGCCACCGACGGCGACTTCAACGTCGGCGTCAGCGATTTCGACAGCCTCAAGCAAATGGCTGTGGATAAGCGCAAGACCGGCATCTCCCTGACCACCCTCGGTTTCGGTGTGGATAACTACAATGAACACCTGATGGAACAGTTGGCCGATGCCGGCGACGGCAACTACGCCTACATCGACAACCTGCGCGAGGCGCGCAAGGTGCTGGTGGACCAGTTGGGTTCGACCCTGGCCACGGTGGCGAAGAACGTCAAGCTGCAGGTGGAGTTCAATCCGGCGCAGGTCAGCGAATACCGGCTGCTGGGCTACGAGAACCGGGCCCTGAAGCGCGAAGACTTCAGCAACGACAAGGTCGATGCCGGGGAGATCGGTGCGGGGCATACGGTGACGGCGCTGTACGAAATCGTCCCGAGCGGAGAGAAGGGCTGGCTGGAGCCGTTGCGCTACGGCAAGGCCGGCGCGGCGGCGTCGCAAAAGAATGGAGAATTGGCGATGCTGCGTGTGCGTTATCAACAGCCTCAAGGTGGGAAAAGCCTGCTCATCGAACGGCCGATCGCCGACCGGGTCGCGCCGCCGAGCGAAGACCTGCGGTTCGCCGCCGCCGTCGCCGCGTTTTCCCAGCAGCTCAAGGACGGGCGCTACACCGGCGATTTCAGCCTGAAGGACACCGAAGACCTGGCCCGTGGCGCCCGTGGCGATGACCGCTTCGGCCTGCGCAACGAATTTGTGCAGATGGTGGAACTGACCCGGAGCCTGCGCGACACCACGGCGTCGGCCCCTGAAGCCACCGAGCGACGGATTGAATAGTGAGCGGCCTGAAGGGCTTCATCAGCCAGCTGTTCGCAGCCAAGGACAGCCTTGCCGCCAGCAGTGACGAATCGCTGCTGGCGCGCTACCGCGAGGGCGACGGCGCGGCGTTCGAGATTCTGTACGCCCGCCACCGTCAGGGCCTGTACCGTTTTCTGCTGGGCCTGAGCGGCAAGCCCGAACTGGCCGAGGAGGTGTACCAGGAAACCTGGCTGAGCCTGATCCGCAGCGCCAGCCGGCCGCAGGGCCGGGCGACGTTCCGCACCTGGCTGTTCCAGATCGCCCGCAACCGCTTGATCGACCACTGGCGCAAGCACGGCGCCCGCCAGCCGCTGCACGACAGCTACGACGAGCAGGCGCACGCCGTCAGCGACGAAACCACCGATCCCGAACAACTGCTGAGCCTGAGCCGCGACAGTCAGCGCCTGGAGGACGCCCTGCAGGCCTTGCCCGCCGACCAGCGCGAAGTGTTCCTGCTGCGCGCCCACGGCGACCTCGACCTGGCGCAGATCGCCAGCCTCACCGAAACACCGCTGGAAACGGTCAAGAGCCGCCTACGCTACGCCCAGCAAAAACTGCGTCGGCTGCTGACCGAGGAGGTACTGACATGACTGACGCCCGCCGGACACCCGAAGACCCGGTGATTTCGCACGTGCGCGAGCACCACGCTGGTGAGCCGTCGCCGCACCTGGATGCATTCATCCTCGACGCCGCCCGCCGGCAGGCACCGGCCGCGAAACCGGGCCTGTGGCAGCGCTGGCTGCGGATGTGCCGTCAGCCGCGTTATCAGGTGGCGTTCGCCAGCCTGGTCGGCGTGGCGCTGATGCTGTCGATGGTGCAGCAGGCGCCCGAGCCGGTGCCGCGCTACGATTTCGCCCCCGCCGCCAAACCCGCTGCGCCGGCGGCCCGCCAGGAAGCGGCCGAATCCCGCTCGCTGGCCGCACCGGCCGCCGCGCTGTCGGCCCCTGCGCCGGCGCCGATGGCCGAAAGGGCGGCGCCGATGGAGAGCGAAGCGCTCAGCGCCGACAGCGCTGACGAGGCCAAGGCCAGCAAGCGCGCCGCGGCCCCGGCCAACGGCCTCGACCGGCAACTGCGCGAGGTCCTGCGCCTGCGCGAAGCCGGCCAGGCCCAGGCGGCGGACAGGCTGTTCAACGAACTGCACAAGCGCTATCCGGGCACCGACCTCGACGCGCGGCTCACGCAATTGCAGGAAAAATGACCGCTCCGTCCGCCAGCGATTTGGCATTGCCCCGCAAAAGCGCGCACTATCGGGGCATTGCCGATGCGCTGGAGAACACCGTGGCACCGAAAATCGACCGCATCGCCCAACTCCTCAACTGCCCGGAAAAGGGCGAGGAGATGCGGCGAGCGATTACCGAAGCCCGCAAGGAGTTTCTGCTGAACCAAGCGGAAGAGAACGTGGCTGACGAAGATGACGTTTTCGACCTGGAGGCCGGGGAAGACGAGGATGACGGGTACGACGAGTTCGACTGGACGACGGAGTAGATCCGAAACCGTCCCGTTCCGGCACCCACAAAAAAGCCCCGGACCTTGCGGTCCGGGGCTTTCTCGTTTCGATTCATGGCGCACCAGGCGGGATTCGAACCCACGACCCCTGCCTTCGGAGGGCAGTACTCTATCCAGCTGAGCTACTGGTGCAGCGGGCGACATCATACCTAGGTCGATCCGGGGCGTCCATGCCGGTTTTCAGCTTGGCGAATTGCGTTTCCGTTACCGGCCTTTTCTGCGCGCCGGCCGGCTGCAATGTCCTGCAATGAGCGCTTCTGGCGCTTTGGCGCGGCTGATCTATCGTTTTCCTGCGGCGGGCTTCCGGATGCCCATCCCCAAGGAGAAACCCATGACTACCGTCAATCCCCAAATCACCGATGCCGTCACCCAATCGAACGTACAGGTCGTGGGCTCTGCGCCGTCCACGGCCATCGCCACGCTGTCCCAGGTCGCCAGCCACGCGGTCGGCCTGGCCCTGGAGAACGCGGTCAGCCACCAGCAGGCGATGAACATCGTCGGCAACGCCACGGTGGCGGCGGCCGTGCGGCAGATCCTGGCGGTGGGAGACAAATCATGACGGACAAGGAGCAGGCCCGCAGCGCCGCCGCAGAGCCGGCAGCGGCCGACCCCGCCGCCACGGCGGCCTCGCTGCTGGAATCGCTCAACGAGCAATTGCTCAAGCAGGTGGCCGACGGCGTCGGCAGCGAATCCCTGAACCGGCAGATCGTCGAGTCGATCAATTTGCTGAACACCCAATTGGCCACGCAGACGCCGGTGGTCTCGGCCCTGGCGTCGGAGCTGCTGGTGCGTCAGGCCAGCGGTCTGGTGGCGCAGTCGGCGGCCAGCTATTTCGACAGCGTGACCAAACTGGCCCTGGCCGCCCAGGGCGTGCTGCTGCGCAAGATGACCGAAAGCATCGTCAACGACGAGCTGGAGATCGCCAGCGAAAGCGCATTGGGAGCCCTCAACACCCACCTGTTGGTCGGCGGCGCCGCGGCGGTCGCGGCGGCCACCGGTGCCCTGGACGGCGAAGGCGTGGACCAGGCGCTTGAACGGATCAACCAGAGCATCGCCCGCTTCAGCGCCAACCTGGCCGAGCGGGCCGCCAATGCATGAGCAACCCATCGTCCAGCGAAAGGAGCCGGAACATGGCAACCGTGAATGATCAGATCACCGATGCGGTCACCCAAACCAACGTCAACGTGTTGGCCGAGGCGCCGGCGATGGCGCTGGGCAGTCTCTACCAATCCATGGCGCACTCCACCGGCATCCTGTTCGAGAATGCCGTGAACGCCCAGCAACAGCAGAACATCCTGGCCCAGGCGGCGGCCACCCAGGGCGTGATGCAGATCTACAGCCTCGACACCACGGCGGATGCCCTGGCGACCCGGAACATCCTCCAGGATGTCGCCGCCAAGGCGCCGAAGACCTGAAACACCTGTCGCCGATACTGCAAAAGGCCCCGCCCACCGAGCGGGGCCTTTTGCTCGTTGATCCGAAAACCTCAACAAATGCGCCGTTTTTGTTCTTTTTTTCGAACGGCCTATTGTCCTTTAAACCTGTTGAACCTAGGATTCGTTTGAGATTTCAAACGCTCCTTGTCTGGATGCTGAGCCGCACACGCTACGGACCGTGCGCCATCCATGTGCTTCACCCGGTGAATGATTTCCCTGACGGCAGCCTCGAGAGGCGCCTTTCTACAATCATAATTTTGCTCCGCGCCGTGCGCGGTGCTGTTAAGGAAAGCCGACATGCAGCTTAAAGACACCCAGTTGTTCCGCCAGCAAGCCTTCATCGATGGCGCTTGGGTCGATGCGGACAACGGTCAGACGATCAAGGTCAACAACCCGGCCACGGGCGAAATCCTGGGCACCGTGCCGAAGATGGGCACCGCCGAGACCCGCCGCGCCATCGAGGCCGCCGACAAGGCGCTGCCGGCCTGGCGTGCGCTGACCGCCAAGGAGCGCGCCTCCAAGCTGCGCCGCTGGTTCGAGCTGATCATCGAGAACCAGGACGACCTGGCCCGCCTGATGACCCTCGAACAAGGCAAGCCGCTGGCCGAAGCCAAGGGCGAAATCGTCTACGCCGCCTCGTTCATCGAGTGGTTCGCCGAGGAAGCCAAGCGCATCTACGGCGACGTGATCCCTGGCCACCAGCCAGACAAGCGCCTGATCGTGATCAAGCAGCCGATCGGCGTCACCGCCGCCATCACCCCGTGGAACTTCCCGGCGGCGATGATCACCCGCAAGGCCGGCCCGGCCCTGGCCGCCGGTTGCACCATGGTGCTCAAGCCCGCTTCGCAGACCCCGTTCTCCGCCTTCGCCCTGGCTGAACTGGCCCAGCGCGCCGGCATTCCCAAAGGCGTGTTCAGCGTGGTCACCGGCAGCGCCGGCGACATCGGCAGCGAACTGACCGGCAACCCGACCGTGCGCAAGCTGTCCTTCACCGGCTCCACCGAGATCGGTCGCCAACTGATGTCGGAATGCGCCAAGGACATCAAGAAAGTTTCCCTGGAGCTGGGCGGCAACGCGCCGTTCATCGTGTTCGACGACGCGGACCTGGATAAGGCCGTCGAAGGCGCGATCATCTCCAAGTACCGCAACAACGGCCAGACCTGCGTCTGCGCCAACCGCCTGTACATCCAGGATGCGGTCTACGACGCGTTCGCCGAGAAGCTGAAGGCCGCCGTGGCCAAGCTCAAGATCGGCAACGGTCTGGAAGAGGGCACCACCACAGGTCCCCTGATCGACGAGAAGGCCGTGGCCAAGGTGCAGGAACACATCGCCGATGCCGTGGGCAAGGGCGCGACCGTGCTGTCCGGCGGCAAGCCGATGCAAGGCAACTTCTTCGAGCCGACCATCCTGACCAACGTGTCCAAGGACGCTGCCGTGGCGAAGGAAGAGACCTTCGGCCCGCTGGCGCCGCTGTTCCGCTTCAAGGACGAAGCCGAAGTGATCGCGATGTCCAACGACACCGAGTTCGGCCTGGCCTCCTACTTCTACGCCCGCGACCTGGGCCGTGTGTTCCGTGTGGCCGAGGCCCTGGAATACGGCATGGTCGGCGTCAACACCGGGTTGATCTCCAACGAAGTCGCGCCGTTCGGCGGCATCAAGGCGTCGGGCCTGGGCCGTGAAGGCTCCAAGTACGGCATCGAGGACTACCTGGAAATCAAATACCTCTGCCTGGGCGTCTGAGACGCGCCGGCAAGGCTTTGCTCCAAGCGCAAAGGGCACGAGAGCGCTGTCCCTTTGCGTCGCTCCACAACGGAATTTTCTCTGCGGCCGGGATAGCTGCGGCAGTCGATCATCGCATGCTGCCCCAGTTGCCTCCCCGCTGCGTAATCCTTGAACCACGCCGACCGATGAGCGGCGAATGAGGAATGTAATGAGCAAGACTAACGCTGATCTGATGGCCCGCCGTGTAGCCGCTGTTCCACGTGGCGTCGGCCAGATCCACCCGATCTTCGCCGACTCCGCGAAGAACGCCACCGTGACCGACGTCGAAGGCCGCGAGTTCATCGACTTCGCCGGCGGCATCGCCGTGCTGAACACCGGCCACGTGCACCCGAAAATCATCGCCGCCGTGACCGAGCAGTTGAACAAGCTGACCCACACCTGCTTCCAGGTACTGGCCTACGAGCCTTACGTCGAACTGTGCGAGAAGATCAACGCCCGCGTGCCGGGTGACTTCGCCAAGAAAACCCTGCTGGTGACCACCGGTTCCGAAGCCGTCGAGAACGCCGTGAAGATCGCCCGTGCCGCCACCGGCCGCGCCGGCGTGATCGCCTTCACCGGCGCCTACCACGGCCGCACCATGATGACCCTGGGCCTGACCGGCAAGGTCGTGCCTTACTCCGCCGGCATGGGCCTGATGCCGGGCGGCATCTTCCGTGCGCTGTACCCGAACGAACTGCACGGCGTGAGCATCGACGACTCCATCGCCAGCATCGAGCGCATCTTCAAGAACGACGCCGAGCCGAAGGACATCGCCGCGATCATCATCGAGCCTGTGCAGGGCGAGGGTGGTTTCTACGTCGCGCCGAAAGAGTTCATGAAGCGTCTGCGCGCCCTGTGCGACCAGCACGGCATCCTGCTGATCGCTGACGAAGTGCAGACCGGCGCCGGCCGCACCGGCACCTTCTTCGCCATGGAGCAGATGGGCGTCGCCGCCGACCTGACCACCTTCGCCAAATCCATCGCCGGCGGCTTCCCGCTGGCGGGTGTATGCGGCAAGGCCGAATACATGGACGCCATCGCACCGGGCGGCCTGGGCGGCACCTACGCCGGCAGCCCGATCGCCTGCGCCGCTGCGCTGGCGGTGATGGAAGTGTTCGAGGAAGAGAAGCTGCTGGACCGCTGCAAGGCCGTCGGCGAGCGTCTGGTGACCGGCCTCAAGGCCATCCAGGCCAAGTACCCGGTGATCGGTGAAGTCCGTGCCCTGGGCGCGATGATCGCCGTCGAGCTGTTCGAGAACGGCGACAGCCACAAGCCGAACCCGACCGCCGTGGCGGCCGTGGTGGCCAAGGCCCGTGAAAAAGGCCTGATCCTGCTGTCCTGCGGCACCTACGGCAACGTTCTGCGGGTGCTGGTGCCGCTGACCTCGCCGGACGAGCAGCTGGACAAAGGCCTGAAGATCATCGAAGAGTGCTTCGCCGAGCTGTAAGGCCGGGCACCGTGTGACCGGATCGACAAAAAACCCGCTTCGGCGGGTTTTTTGTTGCCTGGGGAACGCATCCTTCGATTCCGGGCTGTATCGAATCGCCAGCATTGGCTAAGGTTCAACCATTGCAAGGGAGGGCGAGCATGACTGCCGTCGATTTACCCGCTGTACCGAGAGTCCTGATCGCCGAGGCCGACCCCTGGTCGCGCGATCTGCTCAAGCAGGTGTTGCTGAACGTGCGCTGCGACGCGCGGCTGGACCTGTGCGCCGATGGCCAGCAGGCGATGTCGCTGCTGGGCGAAGTGCCCTACGACCTGGCCATCGTCGATTGGGAGCTGCCCGGCGTCGACGGCCTGAACGTGCTGCGCAGCGTCCGCCAGCGCAAGCGCAACCCACCGCTGCCGTTCATCCTGATGAGCACCCGCAACGACAGCGCCAGCGTGCGCGAGGCCCTGCCGCTGGCGCCGACCGCCTATCTGACCAAGCCGCTGAACATGGAGAGCCTGACCGAGCGCCTGCAAGGCCTGCTGCTCAGCGCCGGGGAAGAAGTGTTCTGCGAAGTGCCGGCGCTGGCGCCGGGCATGACCCTGTCGGTGTTCTTGGAGCGGCGCCGCGAGCAGACCGACGGCGCGCCGCTGATGACCGATGTGCAGGTGGCGATCAAGCGCAGCCTCAATCCCGACGGGTTGGACCTGAAGCTGCTGGAGGAAGAGATCCGCACCGATCCGCAGATCACCGCCGTGCTGATCGCCGCCGCCAACAGTGCTGCCCAGCACCATGGCGCACCGGTGCAGACCCTCGCCCAGGCGCTGCACCGCTTGGGCACCGGGCAGAGCACCAACCTGATCCTGGGCCTGGCGCTCAAGCGCAGCGCCAAGCTCAGCGACCCGTACCTGGCCGATTACGCCGAACGCTATTGGGGCCTGTCGCTGCACACCGCCGAATATGCCCGGACACTGGCGCGGTTGCTCGACCTGGATCAGGAGCGCTGCTATTGCGCGGGGCTGCTGCACCGCCTCGGCGATCTGGCGCTGCTGCGCTGCCTGCAGGAGTGGAAGCAGGCCGGCGGTGCGCTGGACGAGACGGAAGAAGTGGGCGACGCGCTGGTGGCGTTCGGCGCGGCCTACGGTTCGGCGCTGCGTACCCGTTGGCGCTTGCCGCTGGAGCTGCGCGAGCTGATCGCGTCGGTCTACCAGCTCGGCGGCGGAGTGTATTCCCGAGAGGCGCTGGTGATGAACATGGCGGCGCAGATGGCTCGGCTGACCGAGCAGGAAGGCGTCGAGGAACTGGCGAAGAGCCGTACGGCGCGATTGCTCAAGATCGGCCTGCCGGAACTGACGCGGATGCGCAAATAGCCGGGTCTGGAGCAAAGTTCCTGCCGGCGGGCCGGCTCCCACAGGGCCGGAGGCGGCTCAGCCGCAGACGATCCGGTTCTTGCCCAGCCTTTTGGCCTTGTACATGGCCGCGTCCGCCCGGGCGAACAGGCTGTCGAGGCTTTCGTCGTCGACGGTCAGGCAGGTCAGGCCCTGGCTGACGGTGATGCCGTAGGCGTGTTCGCCATGCTGGAAACTCAAACGCTGGATCTCCCGCTGCAGGCGTTCGGCCACTTGCAGGGCAAAGTCCTGCGCGCATCCCGGGAATACGGCGGCGAACTCCTCGCCGCCGATGCGCCCGAACAGATCCCCGCTGCGCAGCGAGTCGCGTCCGCACTCGGCGATCCGTTGCAGGACGCTGTCGCCCTCCGGGTGGCCGTAGGTGTCGTTGATCAGTTTGAAGTCATCGATGTCCAGCAGCAGGAACGCCAGCGGCGAGCCTTGCAGGCGGGCCTGCTCGAACTCGCGGTGGGCGCATTCGAAGAAGTGGCGGCGGTTGCTGCTGCAGGTCAGCGCGTCGGTGGTGGCCAGGCGTTGCAGCTCGGTTTCCATCTGCTTCTTTTCGGTGATGTCTTCGGCGATGCCGACGATGATCACCGGCCGGCCCGGTTCTTCCTGGCGGTTGATGAAGCATTTGTCGCTGAGCCAGCGCACCTGGCCGTCGGCGGCGATGATCCGGTATTCGCGGTCCTCCACCGCGCCTTTGCGCAGCACGTCGGCGAGGCTGCGTTCGGCGTAGTCCAGGTCGTCGGGGTAGATGCTGTCGCGCCACTGGTTGTAGTCCGCCAGCAGCAGCCCGGCGGAGCGGCCGAAGATCCGCTCGTAGGCGGGGCTGACGTAGAGCACCTGACGGGTTTCCCAGTCGAAGGCCCACAACACGGCATTGACGCTGACCAGCAGCGAGCTGAACAGTTGCTCCCGTTCGCTCAGGCGGGCGACTTCGCCCTGGGCGTGCATCAGCGCCATCAGCGTTTGCGCGGCTTCGGGCCACTGGGAAGGGGATGAGCCGTTTTCATTGTTATTGACCATCGACGCGAATCTCAAAGGGTGTGCCGCCGGTTCGCAGCGGCCACAGCTGAGCCTGCCGGGGTGGCGAAGTGTCTTTGAGATGGGGGATGCGGGGCTAAGTTCCGCGCTGTTGCGGTGAGGGAGGGAGGCTCCCGCCGGGCGGTCGTGGCGAGGGGGATTCAGGGGACACCGCGTTGCCGGTCTTGCAGCGGCAAGCCCTCCTGTGAGCGAGGGCTTGCCCGGTTACCGGTCAGGCGGCTGAAGGGCGCAGCGAATAGGTTTTCAGCTGGTCGGCGAAGTCGCGCAGGGACTGGATGCCGCTGGCCTCGGCCTCATGCACCCAGTCCTTGATGGCAGCGAGCATGTCGTGGCCGTTTGTGCTGGTCTTGATCCAGATCTGCTGCAGGGCCAGGCGCTTCTCGTAGATTACCGCCAGCGCGTGGCTGTGCTCGAGCATGTTCTGGATGCGCACGTGGTGGCGGTCTTCCAGCAGGCTGGTTTCCCGGGACAGCAGGCGCTTGGCCCGGTGGAACTGGTGGCGCACCGAATGGTCGACCCGGGCCAGTTCCTGCTTGACCAGGGGAGCGATCACCAGCTTGCGGTACTGGGCCATGATCTGGAAGCGGTTGTTGAGGATCGCCATGGCGGTGTCCATGTCCAGGCTGCCCTTGCCCTTGACGCGGTGGGCGATCGGCGCGACCCGCTGCACCTTGGCCAGGCGCAGGAAGCAGAAGACCTTGATCCAGGCCCAGCCCAGGTCGAACTCCCACTTCTTCACCGACAGCTTGGCCGAATTGGGGTAGGTGTGATGGTTGTTGTGCAGTTCTTCGCCGCCGATCAGGATGCCCCATGGCACCAGGTTGGTCGCGGCGTCGCGGCATTCGAAGTTGCGGTAGCCCACGGCATGGCCGAGCCCGTTGACCACGCCGGCGGCCCAGACCGGGATCCACATCATCTGGATGGCCCAGATGGTGATGCCGATGGTGCCGAACAGCAGCAGGTCGATGACGGCCATGATCGCCACGCCCAGCAGCTTATGGCGGCTGTACAGGTTGCGTTCGATCCAGTCCTCGGGGCAGTTCTTGCCGTAGATGCGCAGGGTCTCGGGGTTGCGGGCCTCTTCGCGGTACAGTTCGGCGCCCTTGCGCAGCACCGTGGACAGGCCCTTGATCACCGGGCTGTGCGGGTCGTCCTCGGTTTCGCATTTGGCGTGGTGCTTGCGGTGGATCGCGGTCCACTCGCGGGTGTTCTGCGCGGTGGTCAGCCACAGCCAGAACCGGAAGAAGTGCTTGAGGCCGGCATTCAGCTCGAGGGAGCGATGGGCCGAGTAGCGGTGCAGATAGACCGTGACGCTGACGATCGTCACGTGGGTCATCAACAGGGTGACGGCCACCAGCGACCAGGCCGACAAGCCGAGAAAACCTTCGTACCACATAGCCTTTGGGCCCCTCTGTAGAGAAAAAACAGCCGCTGCATTATCACCAAGCACACAGATAAAACCAGTCGCCCTTTCAGATAAGAGTTGGCTGGATGTTTCTTGACCTATAATCCCAACTTTTTTGTAGGGACATGGACGGCCGAATGTCTGCCTCTTATCGCGATGCCTTGCGTGCAGCGCTGCTTTACCTGGTTCTGGCGGTGGTCTGGCTGCAGGGGACTGGCTACTTATTGAACAGTTTCTTCGATGATTCAGTGGCCTTGCTGCACTGGCAACTGATCAACGGTTACGTGTTCGTGGCACTCAGCGCCGGGCTGATCTTTCTCGCGCGGGCGCGGTTGTTCGAATGCCTCGGCATCGGCGCCCGGCTGCGCGAGCGTCAGGCCGACCGCGAGCGCCTGCGCCAGGCCGCCGCCGTGTTCGACTGCACTCGCGAGGGGGTGCTGGTGACGGATCGGCAGGGGCTGATCGTGCACGTCAACCGCGCCTTCATGGAAATCACCGGTTACCGGTGCGAGGAAGTGCTGGGCCGGCAGCCGAGCCTGTTCAAGTCCGGCCACCATCCGCCGGGCTTCTACCAGGCGATGTTCGCCACGCTGCAGACGAGCGGCGAGTGGAGCGGCGAGATCTGGAACCGGCGCAAGAGCGGTGAGATCTACCCGCAATGGCAGACGATCCGCGTCATCCGCGACGATCAGGGCCGGCTCAGCCATTACGTGGCGGTGTTTTCCGACATCAGCGCGATCAAGGACTCGGAACACGAACTCAAGCACCTGGCCCACCACGACCCGCTGACCGACCTGCCCAACCGCCTGCTGTTCAGCGACCGCGCCGAGCAGGCGCTGGCGTCGGCCCAGACCCACAAGCGCGGATGCGCGCTGCTGATGGTCGACCTGGATCATTTCAAGCTGATCAACGACAGCCTCAGCCACAGCGTCGGCGACCGCCTGCTCAAGGCCGTCGCCGCACGGCTGCAGGATCTGTTCGGGGCGGGCATCACCCTGGCCCGGCTCGGCGGCGACGAGTTCGCGGTGCTGGCCGAAAGCTGCCCGCAGCCTGCGCAGGCGGCGGTGCTGGCCCAGCGCATCCTGGACGGCCTCAAGGAGCCGTTCTGCCTGGAGGGCCACGAGCTGTTCATCAACGCCAGCATCGGCATCAGCCTGTTCCCCAGCGATGCCCTGAGCGCCGAGCAACTGCTGCGCAACGCCGATGCGGCGCTGTTCAAGGCCAAGAGCAGCGGCCGCAACGGCTATGCGCTGTACACCGAAGAGCTGACCGCCCACGCCCAGCAGCGGGTCGAGATCGCCTTCGAACTGCGCCGCGCGCTCGAGCAGCAGGAGCTGCGGGTCTATTACCAGCCGGTGCACGACCTGCACAGCGGCCGCCTGGTGGGGGTCGAGGCGCTGGTGCGTTGGCAGCACCCGCAGCGGGGGCTGGTGTCACCGGCGGAGTTCATCCCCATCGCCGAACGCACCGGCCTGATCGCCGACATCGACGCCTGGGTGATGCGCCAGGCCTGCCGGCAGATGTGCCAGTGGCAACAGGCGGGGGTGGCGCTGTCGTTCGTCGCGGTCAACGTGTCGTCCCGGTTGTTCGCCCGCCGCGAGCTGTACCGGCAGGTCGCGCAGGTGCTGCACGAGACCGGGCTGGATCCGGCCTGCCTTGAGCTGGAAGTCACCGAAAGCGCGGTAATGGACGATCCGGAGGTGGCGCTGGAGCAGATGCATCGCCTGCGCGAGCTGGGCATCCGCCTGGCCATCGACGACTTCGGCACCGGCTACTCGTCGCTGCTGCGGCTCAAGCGCCTGCCGGTGCAGAAGCTCAAGATCGACCAGGGGTTCGTCGCCGGCCTGCCGTGGGACGAAGATGACGGGGCGATCGTGCGGGTGATCATCGCACTGGCCCGGAGCATGGGCATGCAGGTGCACGCCGAAGGCATCGAACAGCCCGAGCAGGCGGCGTTCCTGCTGGAGCAGGCGTGCGACCTGGGGCAAGGCTACTGGTTCGGGCGGCCGGTGCCGGCGCAGGACATCGATTGGTCCAGGGTTCCGGTCATCGGCTGACGGCCTCGCTGCGGATACTCCCGTGGCGAGGGCGCTAGCTCCCGCCCGGGGTTCGGGTCTGCGGTGCAGACCAGAGGGAGCAATGGCCCTCTCCACAGGGGGCTTGGCCGCAAGCCCTTGTCCCGTCAGCTAATGTTTTCAAGTTATATAAACATTCTTAAATAGTCTTTTTAAGAATATCCAGCCCTCTCTTATATTGCTCCCACGCCGGACGCAGCGCGAGCCGCTGCCAGGCACATCCCATACAAAGGAGCAGCACCATGAGCGCATCCCTGCGTAGCGTTGACGGTCAGGACGAAAGCACCATCCTTCGCGAAATCCAGAGCGCCTTGCGCGACCTGCGTTTCGGCGCGGTGGAGATCACTGTGCACAACGCCCAAGTGGTTCAGATCGAACGCAAAGAGAAATTCCGTCTGCAGCAGCCGGGCAACAAGACCGGCTGAACCGCGATCCCGGTCTGCGCCAGCGCCTGCGGGGGATTGATGCCGGCGTCGGCGCAGACGGCGGTCTTGAACAGGCAAACCGCTTTTCGCAATCCATAAGAAAAAGCCACCACCCAGAATTCCAGGAGCTTTCCCCATGTCGTCGATTCGCCGTTACGCTTTGGCCGCCCTGGCCAGCGCTGTGTTTGCCGGTTCTGCGGTCGCCAAGGACTACGAGCTGCTCAACGTGTCGTATGACCCGACCCGTGAGCTGTATCAGGATTACAACGCCGAGTTCGTGAAGTTCTGGCAGGAGAAACATGCCGGCGACACGGTGAAGATCCAGCAGTCCCACGGCGGTTCGGGCAAGCAGGGCCGGGCGGTGATCGACGGCCTGCGCGCTGACGTGGTGACCCTGGCGCTGGCCGGCGACATCGACGAAATCGCCAAGCTGGGCAAGACCCTGCCGGCGGACTGGCAGAAGCGCCTGCCGGAGGCCAGCACGCCGTACACCTCGACCATCGTGTTCCTGGTGCGCAAGGGCAACCCCAAGGGCATCAAGGACTGGGGCGACCTGATCAAGAACGACGTGTCGGTCATCACCCCCAACCCGAAGACCTCCGGCGGCGCACGCTGGAACTTCCTCGCCGCCTGGGCCTATGGCCTGAAGGCCAACGGCGGTGACGAAGCCAAGGCCAAGGCCTACGTGCAGACCCTGTTCAAGCATGTGCCGGTGCTGGATACCGGTGCCCGTGGCTCGACCATCACCTTCGTCAACAACGGTCAGGGCGACGTGCTGCTGGCCTGGGAGAACGAAGCGTTCCTGGCGCTCAAGGAAGACGGCGGCGCCGACAAGTTCGACATCGTCGTGCCGTCGCTGTCGATCCTCGCCGAACCACCGGTGGCGGTGGTCGACAAGAACGCCGAGAAGAAGGGCAACGAGCAGATCGCCGAGGCGTACCTCAAGCACCTGTACAGCCCGGCAGGCCAGGAGATCGCGGCGAAGAACTTCTACCGTCCGCGTGACAAGGACGTGGCGGCCAAGTACGCCCAGCAGTTCCCGAAACTGGAACTGGTGACCATCGACAAGGACTTCGGCGGGTGGAAAACCGCGCAGCCGAAATTCTTCAACGACGGCGGCGTGTTCGACCAGATCTATCAGGCGCAGTAATCTGATTTGGCAGCCTGAAAAACTGTAGGAGCGAGCCTGCTCGCGAAGAGGGAGTATCAGTCAACATTCATGTCGCCTGATACTCCACTTTCGCGAGCAGGCTCGCTCCCACATTGTTAGATGTGTTTTTGACCAAGGACTTTTATGTCGCGTCGTATCTCCCCCGTCATACCCGGCTTCGGGCTGACGCTGGGCTACACCTTGGTGTACCTCAGTCTGATTGTGCTCATCCCGCTGGCGGCGATGTTCGTCCACGCCGCCCAACTCACCTGGGATCAGTTCTGGACGATCATCTCCGCCCCCCGCGTGCTGGCCGCCCTGAAGCTGAGCTTCGGCACGGCGTTGTGCGCCGCGGTCATCAACGGCGTCATCGGCACGCTGCTGGCCTGGGTGCTGGTGCGCTACAGCTTCCCCGGCCGCAAGGTGATCGACGCGATGATCGACCTGCCGTTCGCCCTGCCGACGGCGGTGGCGGGCATCGCGCTGACGGCGCTGTACACCCCCACCGGCCTGGTCGGGCAGTTCGCCGCGGACCTGGGCTTCAAGATCGCCTACACCCCCCTGGGCATCACCCTGGCGCTGACCTTCGTGACCCTGCCGTTCGTGGTGCGCACGGTGCAGCCGGTGCTGGCGGACATCCCCCGTGAGGTCGAAGAGGCCGCCGCGTGCCTGGGCGCCAAGCCCTTGCAGGTGTTCCGTCACGTGCTGCTGCCGGCGCTGCTGCCGGCCTGGCTGACCGGTTTCGCCCTGGCGTTCGCCCGGGGCGTGGGCGAGTACGGTTCGGTGATCTTCATCGCCGGCAACATGCCGATGAAGACCGAGATCCTGCCGCTGCTGATCATGGTCAAGCTCGACCAGTACGACTACACCGGCGCCACGTCCATCGGCGTGCTGATGCTGGTGGTTTCCTTTGTCCTGTTGCTGCTGATCAACCTGTTGCAGCGGCGCATCGAAACCCCATAAGGAGGCGCGAACCATGTCCCAACCGTCCATTGCGGCCGCGTCCTCGGCCAACGCCGCCCGTCGCGGCAACGCGGCAGCGCGCCGGATCCTGATCGGCCTCGGCTGGCTGATCTTTGCGCTGTTCCTGTTGCTGCCGCTGTTCATCGTGGTGTCCCAGGGCCTGAAGAACGGCATCGGTGAGTTCTTCACCGCGATCCTGGAGCCGGACGCCTTGTCGGCGCTGAAGCTCACGGTGATCGCCGTGCTGATTTCGGTGCCGCTGAACCTGGTGTTCGGCGTCAGTGCCGCCTGGTGCGTGAGCAAGTACTCGTTCCGCGGCAAGAGCATCCTGGTGACCCTGATCGACCTGCCGTTCTCGGTGTCGCCGGTGATCGCCGGCCTGGTCTACGTGCTGATGTTCGGCGCCCAGGGCCTGTTCGGGCCGTGGCTGCAGGACCACGACATCCAGATCGTGTTCGCCCTGCCGGGCATCGTGCTGGCGACGATCTTCGTCACCGTGCCGTTCGTGGCCCGCGAACTGATTCCGCTGATGCAGGAGCAAGGCACCCAGGAGGAAGAGGCCGCGCGCCTGCTCGGCGCCAACGGCTGGCAGATGTTCTGGCACGTCACCGTGCCCAACATCAAATGGGGCCTGATCTACGGCGTGGTGCTGTGCACCGCCCGGGCCATGGGCGAGTTCGGCGCGGTGTCGGTGGTGTCCGGGCACATCCGCGGGGTCACCAACACCCTGCCGCTGCACGTGGAGATCCTCTACAACGAATACAACCACGTGGCCGCGTTCGCCGTGGCGAGCCTGTTGCTGATCCTGGCGCTCTTCATCCTGCTGCTCAAGCAGTGGAGCGAAAACCGTATCAACCGCCTGCGCACCAGCGCCGCGGAGGAATAATTCATGTCGATCGAAGTGCGTAACGTCAGCAAGAACTTCAACGCGTTCAAGGCGCTGGACAACATCAGCCTGGATATCCACAGCGGCGAGCTGGTCGCCTTGCTCGGCCCGTCCGGCTGCGGCAAGACCACGCTGCTGCGCATCATCGCCGGCCTGGAGACCCCGGACCAGGGCAACATCGTGTTCCACGGCGAGGACGTTTCCGGCCACGACGTGCGCGACCGCAACGTCGGTTTCGTGTTCCAGCACTACGCCCTGTTCCGCCACATGACCGTGTTCGACAACGTCGCCTTCGGCCTGCGCATGAAGCCGAAGAACCAGCGCCCGAACGAAAGCCAGATCGCGGCCAAGGTCCATGAACTGCTGAACATGGTGCAGCTGGACTGGCTGTCGGACCGGTATCCGGAGCAGCTCTCCGGCGGCCAGCGCCAGCGGATCGCCCTGGCCCGCGCCCTGGCGGTGGAGCCCAAGGTGCTGCTGCTCGACGAGCCGTTCGGCGCCCTCGACGCCAAGGTGCGCAAGGAGCTGCGCCGCTGGCTGGCGCGCCTGCACGAGGACATCAACCTGACCTCGGTGTTCGTGACCCACGACCAGGAGGAGGCGATGGAAGTCGCCGACCGCATCGTGGTGATGAACAAGGGCGTGATCGAGCAGATCGGCTCGCCGGGCGACGTCTACGAGAACCCGGCCAGCGATTTCGTCTATCACTTCCTCGGCGACTCGAACCGCTTGCACCTGGGCGGCGACGACCACGTGCTGTTCCGTCCCCACGAAGTGTCGCTGTCGCGCCATGAGCTGGAGGATCACCACGCCGCCCAAGTGCGCGACATCCGCCCGCTGGGCGCCACCACCCGGGTGACGCTGAAGGTCGAAGGCCAGAGCGACCTGATCGAGGCCGAAGTGGTGAAGGACCACGACAGCCTGGTCGGCCTGGCCAAGGGCGAGACGCTGTTCTTCAAGCCGAAGGTCTGGCAGAAGGTCGCCAGTCTCTAAAGGCGAAAGCATCGCCAGCAGGCTGGCTCCCACAGTGAACCGGTGTGAACACGCAGTGTGTGAGCGATCGGAATCCCTGCGGGAGCCAGCCTGCTAGATGGCCGCGCGGTTCGGATTGACCCGCACCCCGCCCACCCGCGCCTCGATCTGCTCCTTCAGCCCCTGGCGCAGGCCGAGCATGAACGCCAGCTCCACCGTCACGAACAGCGGCCCGACGATCAGCCCGGTCAGGTCATCGACGAACGCCGGTTTGCGCCCTTCGTAATGGTGGCCGACAAACTGGATCGCCCAGCCGATCACGAACATCGCCAGCCCGCTGCCCAGCCACACCAGGGTGCTCTGTTGGGCCAGCGCATGCCCGGCCCAGACCGACAGTGCCATCAGCCCGGTCATCAGCAGGCCGAGACGGAGTTCCAGGCGCAGGTAGAACCAGGCCGACGCCAACGCCACCAACACCGCCGGAGAGATCCACAGGGCGCCGACCGGCCATTCGGGCCGCGACAGCAGCACCGCCACCGCCACCACGATCAGCGGGATGCCGACGAAGTGGCTGGCGATGTTGCGCGGGTCGCGGTGGTACGCGGCGTATTGACTCAAATGATCGACGAGGTTTTTCATTGTTGTTCCTCCTGTAGGGTGACCGGATCATGCCTGGGGCACGGCACCCGTTCTGTCAGGCAGGCGACAATCTTTGGGAGCGTTCATGGAAAAGGTCTGGCGCGAGCGTCTGATGACCGGGCAGTGGTTCAGCCATCTGCCGGCGTCCTTTCAGGATAGCCTGCTGGCGGCGGCCCGGGAGCGGCGGATGGCGGCGGGGCAGCGGTTGTTCAGGCGCGGCGATCCGCCGTGCGGGCTGTACGCGGTGCTCGATGGCGCGGTGCGCATCGGTGCGGTCAGCGAGCACGGCAAGGAAGCGCTGCTGAGCCTGGTGGAGGCGCCCCACTGGTTCGGCGAGATCTGCCTGTTCGACGGCCAGCCGCGCACCCACGACGCCTACGCGGCCGGGCCTTGCACGCTGCTGAACATCCCGCAGGCGACCCTGCTCAAGCTGCTCGACGAGCATCCGCTGCACTGGCGTCATCTGGCGTTGCTGATGAGCCAGAAACTGCGCCTGACCTTTATCAACCTCGAACAGCTGAGCCTGCTCCCGGCCCCGGCGCGCCTAGCCCACCGTCTGCTGATGATCGCCGAGGGCTACGGCGAGCTCGACCCGCCCCGCCGCGTGCTGCAACTGCCGCAGGAGCAACTGGCGTCGATGCTGTCGCTGTCGCGCCAGACCACCAACCAGATCCTCAAGGACCTGCAGGGGCAGGGGATCATCGGCTTGGGCTACGGCGAAATCGAGATTCTCGATGCCGAGCGGCTGAGGGCCCTGGCCACGATCTGACAAGTGCGTGGGATCACCTGTGGGAGCGATGGCGTGAGGTCTGTCACCGGCGATGTCGGATCAACGACCGCCATCGCGAGCCGGCTCGCTCCCGCCGTGTGCAGGCGTCAGCGCAACTGATCGCGGAACTGCCCCGGCGTCATCCCCGTCCAGCGCTTGAACGCGCGGCTGAAGCTGCTGGTGTCGGCGAAGCCCAGCAGGTAGCTGATTTCGCTCAGCGAGCAGTGCGGATCGCGCAGGTGCAGCAGCGCGAGGTTCTCGCGGCTTTCGTTGAGCAGCGTGTCGAACCGGCAGCCTTCGTCCGCCAGGTGCCGCTGCAGGCTGCGCAGGCTCAGGTGCAGGGCCTGGGCGATGCGTTCGGCGCCGGGTTCGCCTTCGGGCAGTTGTTCTTCGATGGCGTCGCGCACCTTGCGCTCCCAGGTCAGCGGCTTGAGCTGGGCGAGGGTGCGGTTGAGCACCGCCTCGTTGTGCTCGGCCAGTTCCGGGTTGGCGTCGTCCAGGTGGCTGTCGAAGTCGGCGAGGGCGAACTCCAGCCGGTCTTCTTCGGCGGCGAAATGCACCGGGGCGCGGAACACCTTGTGCCACGGGTGGGCGTCGGTCGGTTCCGGGCGGCGCAGGTACACCGCCAGCGGCGCGTAATCGCGGCCCAGGCGGTTGCGGCAGGTGCGCACGTAGATCGCGGCGAAGGCGTCGATGGCTTCGAACGCCGGGGCCGGGTTGCCGGCCGGTACGTTCAGGCGGAAGCGGTAGCGGTCCTCGTCGCGGGTGAGCTCCAGCTCCAGGGCATCGCTGACCACTGGGTGATAGCGCACGATCCGCTCGAACACTTCCCGCAGGC
Organism: Pseudomonas sp. B3(2017); assembly: GCF_002113595.1. NCBI lineage: Bacteria > Pseudomonadati > Pseudomonadota > Gammaproteobacteria > Pseudomonadales > Pseudomonadaceae > Pseudomonas > Pseudomonas sp. B3(2017). Next base: position 162,756 of record NZ_NEIU01000010.1, on the reverse strand, counting down.
TGCCGCTGGCCACCAGCGCATAGCCCAGGGCATGGAACGTCGTGGGGCTGACGAAGCGCGACACCCGCAGGCCGATGGCCGGGTCGCCGCTGACCTGCACGGCGATCTCCCACAGGCGCGTGGTGCCGGACAGCGGGTAGCGGGCGTTCGGGTCGTCCATCAACTGCGGATCGAGCCCCGCCTGCCGGCACAGCTCGGTGCTGTCGAGCCCCAGCGCGTCGAGTTGCTTGCGCAGGGCACGGGTCCAACTGGCGAGGGAGGTCGGTTCCTTCATGTCGATTGGCGCTTCCGGTCAACAGGTTGGCGTTCTCGGCTACCGCATCCGGCCCCGCCCCAAGGCAGGATGCGGACATCGATAACCAGAGGATGGAAGCATGTACCGTACTTCTGCAAGTCCCCAGCGACACAATGACACCCAGCGCGCGGCGCACATTCGCCAGGTGGTGCTGGCCAGAGGCGCCGAACTGCGCGAGCGCTACCCCGTTCTGAACCGTCAGGACGCCCTCGGCGCCGGGATCCTGGCCTTCGCGCTGGTGGGGATGACCGCGTCGGCGGCGCTGTACATCACCGGCCACCTGGCCTGGTGGGCGTGCCTGCTGCTCAACGGCTTCTTCGCATCGCTGACCCACGAGCTGGAGCACGACCTGATCCACAGCATGTACTTCCGCAAGCGGCGGGTGCCGCACAACCTGATGATGGCGCTGGTCTGGCTGGCGCGGCCGAGCACCATCAACCCGTGGATCCGCCGCCACCTGCACCTCAACCACCACAAGGTGTCCGGCACCGAAACCGACATGGAAGAGCGGGCGATCACCAACGGCGAACCGTGGGGCCCGGCCCGGCTGCTGATGGTGGGCGACAACGTGATGTCGGCGTTCATCCGCATGCTGCGGGCCAAGACCTGGGCGCACAAGGTCAGCATCCTCAAGCGCTCGCTGAAGGTCTACGCGCCGCTGGCGCTGCTGCATTGGGGCGCGTGGTACGTGTTCCTCGGCTTCCACGGAGCCAACGGCGTCGCCTGGCTGCTGGGCTCGACCATCGACTGGTCGGCGACCACGCTGTCGGTGATGCAGGTGATCGACATCGCCGCCGTGGTGATCATTGGCCCGAACGTGCTGCGCACGTTCTGCCTGCATTTCATCAGCTCGAACATGCATTACTACGGCGATGTGGAGCCGGGCAACGTGATCCAGCAGTGCCAGGTGCTGAACCCTTGGTGGCTGTGGCCGCTGCAGGCGTTCTGCTTCAACTTCGGCAGCACCCACGGGATCCATCATTTCGTGGTCAAGGAGCCGTTCTACATCCGTCAGATGACCGCACCGGTGGCGCACAAGGTGATGCGCGAGATGGGGGTGCGGTTCAACGACTTCGGCACGTTCGGGCGGGCGAACCGGTTTGTGCGCAAAGAAGGCGCGGTGGTGCGGGAGGAGGCGGGTACGGCCAGGGCCTGAGGGGAGAACTCACTGGCGCCATCGCCAGCAGGCTGGCTCCCACAGGTACTGCGCAGATACACAGCAACGCAGATCACTCCGGAGCCCTGTGGGAGCTTGGCGGCAAGCGATGGGGCCGGTACGGCCAGCGCTTCCGGCATCTGACCCTCCGCCATCGCCAGCAGTGTGAGAGCGGGCGTGCTCCAGGCGCCCTCAATCCGGCTGGAACGGCGACTCGCTCAGGATCACTCCGGTCTCTTCCACGTAGCGCTGCCAATGGCCGATCAATGCCTCAAGTTTCTCCGGCCGGTCCTGCGCCAGGTCGTGGATCTCCCCCGGATCCGCCGCCAGGTCATAGAGCTGCCAGGTCGCCGGCCCCACCGGGCCCGGGATGTAGACCGCTTTCCAGTGCCCCTGGCGGATCGCCCGGCGCCCGAACAGCTCCCAGCCGGTGACGGTGTGTTCGTCATGCACCTGCGCCGTCTCGCCGGACAGGAAGCCCAGCCACGATTTGCCCCGCAGCGGCGCCACCGGTTTGCCGCGCCACTGCTTGCCGGGATGGCGCACGCCGGCCAGGTCGAGGATGGTCGGGGCGATGTCCATGACCGTGCCGAAGCCGTGGCTGATCTGCCCGCCGACCGGCAGCGGCGGGTAATGCAGCAGCGCCGGTACGCGGATCCCGCCTTCGGTGGTGAAGGCCTTGAACAGCCGCGACGGCGCCGTGGCCACCTGGGCCCAGCTCGGCCCGTACCAGACGTAGGAGTTGGCGCGGCCGATGTTGTCCAGGCTGTTGTCGTAGTGCCGGTCGAGGAAGGTCAGCAGCTGCGGGCCGAATTTCGGGAAGGCCTCCAGCAGCGCGCCTTCGGCGCCGTTGTCGGACATGAACAGGATGAACGTGTTGTCGAGCTGCCCCTGCTGGCGCAGGTAGTCGACGACCCGGCCGATGTTCCAGTCCATGCGCTCGACCATCGCCGCGTAGACCTCCATGGCCCGGGCGGAGATCTGCCGTTGCCGGTCGCTCATGGCGTCCCACTGCGCGTTCAGCTGGATCAGCGGATGCGGCTCGACGTCCGTCTCGATCAACCCCAGCGCCTTGAGTTTCTCTAGCCTTTCGAGGCGCAGGGCCTCGGGGCCGGCGTCGTAGCGGCCGCGGTATTTTTCGACGATATCGGCCGGCGCCTGCAACGGCCAGTGCGGCGCGGAAAACGGCAGGTAGGCGAAGAACGGTCGGGTCTGGTCACGTTCCTTCAGGTAGTGCAGCAGCTTGTCGCCGAACGCATCGGAGGAATAGAAGTCCTTGGGCAACGCGTCGAGGACGGTGTCGTCCTCGATGTACAGCGCCGGGGTGGACTTGAGCAGGCGCGGCGTGTCGTCCTGGTACGGCGGCTCGAAACCGTAGTGGTTGGCCGCGCCCGGCAGCAGCGAGAACGAACGCTCGAAACCCCGGGCGTGGGGGGCCAGGTCGGCGGTCAGGCCCAGGTGCCACTTGCCGCTCATCAGGGTTTGGTAGCCCGCTTCGCGCAGCAGCTCCGGCAGCGCCACCACGCGGTCGTTGAGGTGGCCCTCGTAGCCGGGCTTGCCGATCAGGTCTGGCGTCAGCGCCTCGGCCATGGTGCCGATCCCGGCGATGTGGTGGTCGGTGCCGGTGAGCAGCATCGAACGGGTCGGCGAGCAGGTCGGCGCGGTGTGGAAATCGGTCAGGCGCAGGCCGTTCTCGGCCAGGGCATCGAGGTTCGGCGTGGCGATCTCGCCGCCGAAGGCGCCGATGTCGGAGAAGCCGAGGTCATCGGCCAGGATCACCAGGAAATTGGGGCGTTGCGGCATCGTCAGACTCCTGTTCAGTAGGCAATGAAAGACAGCGGCAGATCGCGGATCTGCACCGCCGGGGCAGGCAGGTAGTGACCGTCGCCGGTCAGTTCGTGCAGCAGTTCCTCGCGCAGTTGGTGGAAGTCGAAGCCGCTGCGCTGGCGGGGACGGGGCAGGGCGATGTCCACCACTTGCTTGATCCGTCCCGGCCGCGGCTCCATCACCACCACCCGGTCGGCCAGGAAGATCGCTTCCTCGACATCGTGGGTGACCAGGATGGTGGTGATCTTCGCCCGGTCGCGGATGGCCAGCAGTTCGTCCTGCATCTGCTGGCGGGTCAGCGCGTCGAGGGCGCCGAAGGGTTCGTCGAGCAGCAGGATCCGCGGGCTCGCCACCAGCCCGCGGGCGATGGCCACGCGCTGCGCCATGCCGCCGGAGAGCTGGTGCGGGTAGGCGCGGGCGAAGTCGCGCAGGCCCACCAGTTCGATGAAACTGTCGATGCGCCGCTGCTTCTCGGCGGCGCCGAGGGGCTCGTTGACCAGGCCCAGGCCGATGTTGTCGGCCACCGTCAGCCACGGGAACAGGCGGTGCTCCTGGAACACGATGCCGCGTTCGCTGCCGACGCCGGTGACGGCCTTGCCGTCCACGGTGATCTGCCCGCGGAACGCGGTGTCCAGGCCCACCAGCAAGCGCAGCAGGGTGGATTTGCCGCAGCCGCTGGAGCCGACGATGGCGACGAACTCGCCCTCGGCGATGTCGAGGTTGAATTCGCGGATCGCCTCCAGTTCGAAGCCGTCGACGTCAAAGGATTTGCCGACATGGGTGAAGCTGACAATCGGTGCGTTCATGCGTGTCTCCAGCGGGTGGCGCGGATTTCCAGGCGTTGGCCGATGAGGTTGAGGAGGGCGCCGGTGAGGCCGACCAGCAGCATTCCGGCCATGATCAGGTCCATGCGCAGCAGTTGCTGGGCGCCGATCATCTGGCTGCCGATGCCGCCGTTGGACGGCATGAAATATTCGGCGCCGATGGTGCCGAGCCAGGCGTAGATCAGGCTCAGGCGCAGGCCGGCGAAGATGCCCGGGGCCGCGCCCGGCAGCACCAGCCGGCGCAGGCGCTGGCCGAGGTTCAGGCGCAGCGCCTGCGCCGCCTCGTTGAGCTGCGGCGACAGGTTGGCGACGCTGCGTTGGGTGGCGACGAACAGCGGGAAGAACGCGGCGAGGGCCACGAACACCCACTTGGCCAGTTCGCCCAGGCCGAACCACGCGGTGAGCAGCGGCACCCAGGCGAAAATCGCGATCTGCCGCAGGGCAGCGAGGGTCGGGCCGACCAAGCGTTCGGCGCTGCGCGACAGACCCAGCAGCAAGCCCAGCGCCAGGCCGAGCCCGCCGCCGATCAGCAGGCCGCCCAGGGTGCGGCCCAGGCTCAGGGCCATGCCGCCGATCAGCGTGCCGTCGCGCAGGCCGTTACGGGTGGCCTCCAGCACGGTCAACGGGCTGACCAGGAGGTTGGCGTCGATCCACTGCCCGTCGCTCGCCGCCTGCCACAGCGCCAGCAGGCCCAGCGGCAGCAGCCACGGCTGCACGCGCTGCCAGCCCCGGTAGCGCGGGCCCCGGCGGATTTCGGCGGTGGCCGGGTGCGGCCAGTGCACCAGCCGGCTGTCGAGCAGGCCGACGCCGCAGTCCATCGCCACGCCGAACAGGCCGATGACCACGATGCAGACGAACACGATGTCGAGCATGAACAGCTGCCGCGCCCAGACCATCAGGTAGCCGATGCCTTCGCTGGAGGCCAGCAGCTCCACCGCCAGCAGCGACGTCCAACCGGCCGCCAGGGCCAGGCGTACGCCGGCCATGAACGCCGGCAGCGCAGCGGGCAGGATCAGGCGGCGGATCAGCAAGTGCGGCGGCAGGCGCAGCACGGTGGCGGCTTCGCGCAGCTTCGGTTGCGCATCGCGCACGCCGACCAGGGTGTGCAGGGTCACCGGCACCACGATGGCCTTGACCAGCACCACCAGCTTGAGCGTTTCGCCGATGCCGAAGACCACCATGAACAGCGGGATCCACGCCAGCGTCGGCACCTGGGCGAGCCCGGCGAACGTCGGGAATATCAACCGTTCGAGCGGCCGGCTGAAACCCAGTGCCGCGCCCAGCGCCGCGCCTATTGAAACGCCGGCCAGCAGGCCCCAGAGCAACCGCTGCAGGCTGATCCACAAATGGCTCCACAATTCACCCCGGGACAGTTCGAGCGCACTGCTCCAGACCAGCGACGGTGCCGGCAGGATCTGCTCGCTCATCCATTGGCTGCGCGCCGCCAGCCACCAGAGGGCGAACAGGCTGAGCGGCAGCAGCCAGGGCAGCAGGCGTTGGCTCAGCGTCGGCCAGAGCCGCCGGGGTTTGAGCGACGGCGCCGGCAGCGGCAGGCTGAGCAGGGAATCTCGGGCCATGGTTGACCTCCGTTGTCGGGTTGCATGGCAGACCGCTGCGTGTGTGGAAGCGGTGTATGCAAAATCGATCTATAAAAAGTTGATTCAATGCTATTGGGAGATAAGCCAGACCATTTAAGGCCTCCAGCCCTGACGCATCCAATGCATTCGGAGAATATTTTCGATGCTGTTTTTGCATACGGGCCCGGGAGTCCCGACGGCGCCTGCTTAGCTTAAAAAGCTATAAAAATGTGCATTTATAGTATTTATGTGCAGAAGCCCGTTGCGCCTACTTTCGGCTCCTCAATGCCCGCCGCAATCAGGAGCCGCGCCCATGAACCTTCCCTTCAAACGTGTCACCCGTCTGTTTGCCGCCTCTGCGCTGGCGGGGTTGTTCGCCTTCACCGCCCACGCCGATGAACTCAAGGAAATCCGCATCGCCGTGCCCGACCTCAGCGCCGGCACCCAGCACAGCGGCGGCGGCATCGTCGACGTGCTGCGCGATCAGCAGGTCTTCGAGAAGGCTTTCGCCGAGCAGGGGATCAAGATTCAGTGGAGCTTCTTCAAGGGGGCGGGTCCTGTGATCAACGAGGCGTTCGCCAACGGCCAGGTGGATCTGGCCTACCTGGGCGACCTGGCGGCGATCATCGGCAAGTCCAACGGTCTCGACACCCGCCTGCTCAGCGCGACCGCCCGTGGCGTGAAGCAGTACCTGGGCGTGGTGCCGGGGTCGGGGATCAAGACGCTGCAGGACCTTAAAGGCAAGCGCGTGGCGATCTTCCGCGGTACCGCGACGCAGCTTTCGTTCGATGCGGCGCTGGCCAGCCAGGGCCTGAGCGAGAAGGACGTGAAGGTCATCAACCTCGACTTCAACGCGGCGGTGGCCGCCCTGGCGGCCAAACAGATCGATGCGTCCTGGGGCAGCTCCGGGCTGACCGCGCTTCAAGCGAAGGGGTTGGCCGAACTGCCGCTCAACACCAAGGACCTGGGCGGCGCCGGCAGCGTGCAGGCGGTGCTGGTGGGCACCGGCAAATTCGTCGATGCCCATCCCGACGTTGTGGCCAAGCTGCTCAAGGCCCAGCAGCAGGCGGTGGACTGGCTGACCCAGGACAGCAACAAGGACGCCTATGTGCAGTTGGTGTCGGGGTTGGCCAGCTATCCGCCGGTGATCCTGACCCAGGACCTGAAGGATCAGAGACTGAGCGAAGTGTTCCCCTCGACGCTGGATCCGGTGTTCCTCGGCAAGCTGCAGGACGCGGTGGATCTGGCGGCGCAGCAGAAGCTGATTCGCAAGCCGTTCAAGGTCAATGACTGGGTGGCGCCGGGGCTGGCGGCTGCCGGGCTCTGAACCGGTGGCGGCAGGGCTGCCCTCATCGCCAGCAGGCTGGCTCCCACAGGGACGTGGATGACAGCCCTAGACCGCGACGCCGAGGGCCTGCCTGTCCAGCGTCACCAGCGTCTCGATCATCGCCCGCGCCGCCGGCGACAGGCGGAAGCCGGTGCGGCTGACGATCCCGCACCGGGCGTTCATGCTTTCCAGGTTCTGCGGCAGGTTGCGCCAGTGCAGCAGTGCCAGCGAGCCCTGGGCGATGTCCTGTTCGAACGCCTCTTCGGTGCCCACGCCGATGGCGTTGGACTGCAGTACCACCTTGACCAGCGCCGGGAAATGCTCGGTCTCGATGGTCGGTGAAAAGTCGACCCGGCCGCTGAGGTTCGCCAGCAGTTTGCGGATGCCCGGCGGGATCAGCGTGGTCGCCAGCGGGTAGTCGAACATGTCGTTGGTCGACAGGCTTTCCTTGGCCAGCAGCGGATGCCCCGGCCGGCAGAAGAATACCCCGCGCTTGGGCGTCAGCGCCTGGGTCTGGAAGTTGGGGTCGGCCTCGAAATGGCGGATGTCGGCGATGAAGAATTCGATCTCCTCGCGGCTCAGGGCGCGGCTGAGCTTTTCCCAGTTGTCCACCTGAAAGCAGGTGCGCACCTTGGGGTGCGAATTGACGAACTGCGCCACCGCATCCGGCACCAGTTTCACCGCCGGCGCAGGGCCGCAGCCGAAGCGCAGTTCGCCGGCGTCGAGCTTGGTCATCTGCGTCACTTCGGCGCTGAGCAGCGCCGCGCCCTGCACCAGGGTGAGGGCGTGCTGCAACACCACTTGGCCTTCCGGGGTGGGGCGCAGATCCTTGTTGCCGCGGTCCACCAGCACGCAGCCGAACTCCTGCTCCAGCCCTTGGATGCTGCGGCTGAACGCCGGTTGGGTGATCCCCATCGCGTCCGCCGCGCGGACGAAGCTGCGGTGTTCGTTGAGGGCGATGAAATAGCGCAATTGGCGAAGATCCATATGCTTTTCCGGCATCCTAAAAATAGCGCGAAGGCATTTGCGACGAGGGTTGATCGAGGTTTTAAATGCAAGCTCTTATTCCGTCAACGAAGCACGTGAATATCTATTAGATGTAAATGGAATATAGATAGAGCGTTGCTTCGCTGCCGGCCAACCGCAAGCAGATGATGAGGGTCGATCCATGAGCAATGCCGCACTCGCTGTAAAACCCGCTGTCCAGGCGCTGGACATCCATCCGGTGGCCGGCCGCATCGGCGCCGAGATCCGTGGCGTGCAACTGTCCGGTGAGCTGGACGCCGCCACCGTCGAAGCCATCCAGCAGGCGCTGGTGCAATACAAGGTGGTGTTCTTCCGCGAGCAGACCCAGCTCGACGACCAGCGCCAGGAGGCGTTCGCCCACTTGCTCGGCGAACCGGTGGCGCATCCCACCGTGCCGTCCCGCGAGGGCACCCGCTACCTGCTGGAGCTGGACGGCGCCGAGGGCCAGCGCGCCAACTCGTGGCACACCGACGTGACCTTCGTCGAGGCCTACCCCAAGGCCTCCATCCTGCGTTCGGTGGTGGCGCCGGCCTTCGGCGGCGACACCCTGTGGGCCAACACCGCCACCGCCTACAGCGAACTGCCGGCGGAGCTGCGGGAGCTGGCGGACAAACTGGTGGCCGTGCACAGCAACGAGTACGACTACGCGGCGGTGAAGCCGCACGTGTCGGCGGAGAAGCTGGAGCGCTACCGCAAGATCTTCACCTCGACCGTGTACGAGACCGAACACCCGGTAGTGCGGGTGCACCCGGTCAGCGGCGAGAAGAGCTTGCTGCTGGGGCATTTCGTCAAACGCATCAAGGGCTATTCCCAGGCCGATTCGGCGCACCTGTTCGGGTTGCTGCAGAGCCATGTGATCCGCCAGGAGAACACCGTGCGCTGGCGCTGGAAGGCCGGCGACGTGGCGATCTGGGACAACCGTTCGACCCAGCATTACGCGATCGACGACTACGGCATCCAGGACCGGGTGGTGCGCCGCGTGACGCTCAAGGGCGAAGTGCCGGTGGGGGCTTCCGGGCAGCGCAGCCGGACCGTCAAAGGGGCTGAAAGCGTCGGTGCCTGACCCGACCCTTGGCAGGCAAGTCGATGGGGCGGCCAACGAAGTGGCCGCCTTCACCACACGCCGATCTGCACGGCTTTCTCAGTGCCGGGCTCGCCGTAGCGGAACCGTTGCCCGCGCTCATCGATTTCCCGGTGACTGATGGTGGTGCGCCGCTTCAGCCCGCGCAGCCACTCGAACAGATACCCCGCATGTTCCTCCCGCACCGCCGCGTACGCCGGCTCCTCCCCTAGGTCGCGCAGTTCCTGCGGGTCGTTCGACAGGTCGAAAAGCTGCGGCCGGAAGCCGTCGTAGGCCAGGTATTTCCAGCGTTCGCTGCGCACCATGGTCATGCGGCAGCGGTCGATGGGCCGGCCCAGCCGCTCCCGCGCCGGGGCCTGGAAGGCGTAGTCGTATTCGCTGATCGCGTAACGGCGCCACGCGGGACGCTCGCCGTGCAGCAGGGGAATCAACGAGCGCCCTTCCAGCCGGTGCTCGGCACCCGGCAGGCCCAATGCCTCCAGGAACGTCGGCAGCGCGTCGATGGTTTCCGTCAGTCGTTCGTCCACCGAACCCCGGGTGATGTCCGCCGCCGCGCGCGGGTCGCGCACGATCAGCGGCACGCCCACCGCCTGCTCCAGCAGGAACTCCTTTTCCCCCAGATAGTGGTCGCCGAGAAAGTCGCCGTGATCGCTGGTGAACACTATCAGCGTGTCCTCCCAGTGCCCGTTGCTTTGCAGGAAATCGAACAATCGGCCGAGGTGGTCATCGATCTGCTTGACCAGGCCCATGTACGCAGGAATGACGTTCTGCCGTACTTCATCCCGGGAGAAGTTCAGGCTTTCTTCGTGTTGGCGGAAGGCGTTGTAAACCGGGTGGTTGCTGGCGTTTTCGGGGGCGGCGCGCACCGGTTCGAGAATCGATTTCGTACTGTACAAGGCGTGGTACGGCGATGGTACGATATAAGGCCAATGAGGCTTTATGAAGGATAGGTGCAAACACCAGGATTGCCCGTTTTGTTCGTTGATGAAGTCGATGGCGCGATCGGTGGTGAAAGCGGTCTCCGAATGCCGTTCGGGGATGCGGGCCGGCAAGTGCGCATGGCGCATGTGCCAGCCGCTGAGGATTGCGCCGCTCTCGCCTTCGGCGGCGTTGGCCCAGTCGTGCCAGGGGTTGCGGCCGCCGAAGCCGTGGCTGCGCAGGTAATGGGTGTAGGGGGCGGATTCGCGCTTGTCGTCGAACAGCGGGTCGTCGGGGTAGATGCCGTCATGCCGCAGGTAAGGCTCGAAGCCGACTTCGTTGAGCGCCCGGGCATGGTCGCCGTCGGGATCGAGCGCCAGCCGCTGCAGGCCGTCCAGGTTCGGCGTCGCGTGGGTCTTGCCCACCAGCGCGGTGCGGATGCCGTGGGGGCGCAGGTAGTCGCCGAGGGTCAGTTCATCCAGCGGCAGCGGCACTGCGTTCCAGGCCACCTGGTGGCTGCTGACGTAGCGCCCGGTGTAGGCCGACATCCGCGACGGGCCGCAGATCGTGCCTTGGGTGTAGGCACGGCTGAAGCGCACGCCGGTGGCGGCGAGGCGGTCGATGTTCGGGGTGTGCAGGTGCGGATGGCCGTAGCAGGACAGGTAATCGCGGCGCAGTTGGTCGCACATGATGTACAGCACGTTGCGCACGGGTTTTGGCGGGTTGGGCATGGGGCTCACCGGTCAGAGGGACAGGCGGCTTTTTTCGCTGCGGTCGGGGCCGTTCGGCAAGTGCATTCGGGGAATGCCTGTCATGCAGGGATTGCATCGGCTCGGCGGTCTTGCCCCGATCCTGCGGTGCCTTTACTGACGCCATCGCCAGCAGGCTGGCTCCCACAGGGTTCTGCGCTGATCACCGATCCGGGTACGGCCGCGCCCTTTGTGGGAGCCTGCCTGCTGGCGATGGCGGCGGATCAGACCGCCAGCCCGTCGAGGGAGCACATCCCTTCGTCCAGCGCATCGATCTCGCGGATCTGCGCCACCATCGCCTCGGCCAGCGGTGACAGGCGATAGCCCGCCCGGCTGACGATCCCGTAGCGGGTGTACAGCTCCTCCAGGTCATCGGCCAACCCTTCGATCTTCAGGCACACCAACTCGTCCCGGGCCCGGTGCAGCGCGTCGGAGTATTCGCCGACGATACCCACCGCATCCGAGCGCAGCACCACGCCGAGCAGGCTGGCGCTGTTTTCGCATTCGACGTTCGGCGTGAAGTCCGGGCGGCCGCTGAGGTCGACGATCACTTTGCGCAGGTTAGGCGGGCGGATGCTCACCGCCATCGGATAACTCATCAACTCGGCGGCGCTGACCCGCTCCCGCGCCGCCAACGGATGCCCGGCGCGGCAGCAGAAATGCCATTTGCGCGGACGCAGGCGGTGGGTCAGGTAGTCCGGATCGGCCTCGAAATGCCGGGTGTCGGCGATGAAGAACTCGAACTCTTCGCTGTGCAGGCGTTTGTTCAGGCTCTGCCAGTCATCGACCTGGTAATGCACACGCGCCTTGGGGTAGCGCCCGATGAAGCGGCCGACGGCCCGGGGGATGAGCCCCGCCGCCGGCGCCGGGCCGCAGCCGAAGCGCAGTTCGCCCGCTTCGAGGCCGTTGAACTGGCTGATCTCGTTGGCCATCTGTTGCGCGCCGCTGACCAGCCGTCGCGCATGCTCCAGCAGCACCAGGCCTTGCTTGGTCGGTGGCAGATCCTTGCGCCCCCGGTCGACCAATTGGCAGCCGACGCTGTGCTCCAGCGCCTGGATGCTGCGGCTGAACGCGGACTGCGACAGGTTCACCGCCTGCGCGCCGGCGACGAAGCTGCGTTGTTCGGCAAGGGCGATGAAGTGACGTAACTGTCGCAAGTCGATATGCATTTTTCACATAAAAAATATCCGGGAAATGCATTGGATATGCATTAGGTCGACTCCTTATAAAGGCAATTTCTTATGCAGTAAAAGTTTGTAAATCAATATACAAATAACTTTGAAGAATATGCAGCGCCGGATCGGCCTGTGCGTTCTTTGACCAGGAGCCGCCTCATGAGTCCGTTGAACCCCGCCACTGCGCTGCCGCCCCGACGGCTCAAACGCTTGCCCTTGGCCTTGTTGCTGGCCGGGAGCGCCAACTGGAGCGCGGGCTACGCCGCCGATCCGCAAACCCCGGCGCCCGTTCCGGCCGGCAAGGGCGCCACTGCCGATTCACAGCTGGAAACCGTGACCGTCACCACCCGCCGCCGGGAGGAAAGCGCCCAGGATGTGCCCACGCCGATGAGCGTGGTCAGCGGCCAGACCCTGGAAACCCAGCGGGTGTACCGGATCCAGGACCTTCAGCAACTGGTGCCCAGCGTCAACGTCGCCTACATGCATGCGCGCCAGTCCAGCGTGTCGATCCGCGGGCTGGGCAACAACCCGGCCAGCGACGGGCTCGAAGGCAGCGTCGGGCTGTACATCGACAACGTGTACCTGGGCCGTCCGGGGATGGCGGTCTTCGACCTGATGGACATCGAGCAGCTCGAAGTGCTGCGCGGGCCCCAGGGCACGCTGTTCGGCAAGAACACCACCGCCGGGGTGATCAACATCGGCACCCGCGCACCGAGCTTCACCCCGGAACGCAGCATCGAGACCTCGGTCGGCGAGGATGGCTACTTCCAGACCAAGGGCACGATTTCGGGGCCGCTCAACGATCAGTTGGCCGGGCGCTTTTCCGCCTACCGCACCCGCAGCGACGGCGACATCAAGAACGAGTTCAACGGGCACGACCTCAACGGCGGTTCCCGCGACGGCTTCCGCGCGCAGTTGCTGTTCAAGCCCAACGAGTCCTTCAACCTGCGCTGGATCGGCGACTACAACGAAGAGGACTCCAGCGCCGGCACCCGCGTGCTTTACAGCACCGGGCCGACCATCAACGGCGTGAACGTCTATTCGGCACGGGCAGCGGCTGCGGGCGCGACCCTGGTCAACGGTTCGCACCGCAAGGTCAACCTGGACAACGACCAGCACGTCACCGTGCACCAGGGCGGCACGTCGGTGGAGGCCAACTGGACGCTGCCGAGCGATTTCACCCTGACCTCGGTCAGCTCCTACCGGTTCTGGAACTTCACCCCGCGCAACGACGACGGCCTCAACGTCCCGGCCACCTACAACGCCGGGGTGTCGGTGGAGGACAAGCAGTATTCCCAGGAATTGCGCCTGGCGTCGCCCAAGGGCGAGTTCTTCGATTACGTGCTTGGCGCCTACTACTTCGGCTCGGACCTGGACAACAAATCCTTCGCCTACTACGGCCCGCAGGCGGACATCTGGAACGGCACGCCGCGCGGTGCGCTGGCCAACGTCGACACGGTCGGCCACGGCCACATCAAGACCGACAGCTTCGCGCTGTTCGCCCAGGGCACCTGGCACCTGACCGAACGCCTGGACTTCACCGCCGGGGTGCGCGGCACCTACGAAGAGAAGAACGCCTGGGTCGACCGCGACGCGCCCCGTGGCGGCGCTGCGGTGACCGGCGCGGCGGCCACGGCGCGGCGCGGGCGGGTCGGCGCCTACGATTCCGGCGACCTCAACCAGTACAGCTCCAGCCCCTCCGGACTGCTCAACCTGAGCTACCGGTTCAGCGATGAACTGCTGGGCTACGCCACGCTGTCCCACGGCGAAAAGTCCGGCGGGGTCAACCTGGTGGTCGGATCGGCGCCGACGGCAGGTGCCGATTCGCTGCTGATCGGCACCGAACGCGCCAACAACGCCGAGCTCGGTTTCAAGAGCACGCTGTGGGATCGCCGCCTGCAACTCAACGCCAACGTGTTCTGGACGCAGGTCAACGCCTACCAGACCAACGCCTACGACGACGTCAACCGCGTGCAGTACCTGACCAACGCCGGTTCCGTGCGCTCGCGCGGGGTCGAGTTCGACAGCACGGTGATCCCGCTGCGCGGCCTGACGCTGAACTTCAACGGCTCCTTCAACGACGTCAGCTACCTCTCGTACAAGGATGCGCCGTGCCCGCCGGAAGTCAGCCTCGCGCCCGGAGCCCCGGCCTCTTGCGACCTCAGCGGCCACCAAGTGGTCGGCGCCTCGAAATGGATCGGCAACGCCAACGGCGAATACAAGTGGAACCTGGACAACGGCTTCGAACCCTACGTCACCGCCAGCTACGCGTTCCGCTCCAAGGCGGTGGGCACGGTGGAGGACTCGGACTTCGGCCAGATCCCGAGCTACGCGGTGGTCAACTTCTCCACCGGCCTGCGCGGCGACTTCAACCAAGGCCAGTGGGACGTGTCGCTGTGGCTGAAGAACGCCTTCGACAAGACCTACTACACGACCCTGTGGACGGGCGGCAACGGTGGCTATGAGGGCTTGCTCGGCACCCCGCGGACGTTGGGTGTGACGGGCCGTTATGACTTTTGACGGGGCGTGTCGATATGACAGTTATGACAGCCGTTATACATCGGCGGCAGGGGTGTAGAGGTTTGTCGGAGGAGGCTTAATACTTTGGTGCAAAGTATGCCGGGTGTTCATAGTTGTTATTGCGAATTCGTTGGTAAATAGCCCGTTATATGCGTGGACAATCGGTCATTCTCGAACCATCCTGAGTGCCGTGAGTTTCCAGGAGGAAACTTGCTCTCATCGGAAGATACTTAACCAACGATTAAGGAAATCTCGTTATGTCGAGCATTAATGGCACTTATGTAAACGCTAACGCTGGCGCCAAACTGACGATTACCGATGGCAACGACTCCAACGGCACCTTCAGCGGCCGGTTCAGCCAGAACGGCGTGAACTACGACATCGCATACGGGCACTACCACTTCCAGAACAGCACCGGGCAGCCTACGATCATCACCTTCGCGGCCCTCAACGACGGCACCGGCTATCAGGCCTGGACACTGTTCTCGCCAGACCACAACTACTCGAAAGTGCGCGCGGTGGGTTCGCGCAACAACTTTGACGGCGACGTGGTCGGCCTGGCCGGGGAGTTCGTGAAACAATAATGACGCCGCAGTAATAAAAGCCGATGCATTAACCTGCATCGGCTTTTTTGTTTCTTTCATGAAACAGCAACTATTCATTTCGCATTAGTTGTCCCCGCTTCTTGGGTCGCCTGTAAAACACATGCCTTGGATGAATACTTTTCATGCCTCAAAGGCATGCGGTTTTCCATCCTCCGCTGCAGCCCTTGCGGGACGTGGCCTTGGCGGAAATGACCGTTTCTTATATTCCATATAAGTCTATTCATAACATCAAAGATTACTTTCGGAGATAAGCGGCTGGCCCAATCATTGGGTCGTCGATCCGCCGTGGGGGATTCAACAAACGGCTGTCGGCAGCTATGGCAGAACGAGAACGCAAAGAGACCGCAGGGAGTGAATCAATGGGCAATGTCCAGACCGCCGCCGCACAGGAGGTGCTGTGGCGCCAGGCGCCGAGCGGCGAATTGGTCGGTCTCGGCCGGCCTCACCGGGTGCCGCTGGGGCAGTTGCGTCTGCAGCGTTCGCCCAAAGGCATCCTGAGCCGGCGCGAAACGATCCTGCTCGGCGTGCTGGCCCTGGTGGTGCATGGCGCGGTGATCTACTGGGTCGGCCGGCAGCCGACCCCGGCGCTGCCGGTGGTGCCGCCGCAGGTTCCGCCGATGACCATCGAGTTTTCGCGTCCGGCGCCGCCGGCGCCTCCTGTGGTCGAGCCACCGCCGCCGGCGCCCGTGGTCGAACCGCCTCCGCCGGTGGAAGACGAACTGGCGGTGAAGCCGCCGCCGAAAAAACCGGTGCCGAAGCCGATTCCTAAACCGGTCGCCAAGCCTGTGCCCAAACCTGCGCCCAAGGCGGTCGAGCAACCGCCGGCACCGCCGCAGCCGGCTGCTCCGGTCGCGGCACCTACGCCGCCCGCGCCGCCTGCGCCCGCACCGGTCACACCGGCCTCGGCCAATGCCGCTTACCTGAAGAACCCGGCGCCGGAATACCCGTCGCTGGCCCAGCGCCGCGGCTGGGAAGGCACCGTGCTGCTCAGGGTGCACGTGTTGGCCAGCGGCAAGCCGGGCGAGATCCAGATCCAGAAAAGCAGCGGCCGGCAACAGCTCGACGACGCGGCGTTGGAAGCCGTGAAGCGCTGGAGCTTCGTGCCGGCCAAGCAGGGCGATGTCGCCCAGGACGGCTGGGTCAGCGTCCCTATCGATTTCAAGATTCACTGAACCGAAACCAAATTCGCGCGAAACGTTTATACGAGGGAATGCACCATGACGTTACTGGCCTCTCCACTGGAATCCATCGAAAGCGCAGTGATCTGGCTGCTGGTGGCCTTTTCCGTCGCCACTTGGGGACTGGCGCTGCTCAAGGCTGTGCAGTTCGGCCGCCTGAAGGCCCAGGACCGCAGGTTTCACAAACGGTTCTGGGCGGCGTCGAGCCTGGATTCCGCCGCCGAGCTGAGCGAGACCCAGCCCGGCGCCGCCGCTCGGGTGGCCCAGGCCGGCTATGCGGCGATCCAGGTGGGCGAGGCGCCGGCGGCGGATCTGAGCCAGGCGATCAACCACCAGGATCGCCTGGAGCGTGCCTTGCGCCAGCAGATCGTGCGCGAGCGGCGTTCGCTGGAAACCGGTCTGGCGGTGGTCGCGAGCATCGGCAGCACCTCGCCGTTCATCGGCCTGTTCGGCACGGTGTGGGGGATCATGGAGGCGTTGAAGGGCATCAGCGCGGCGGGGTCGGCGAGCCTGGAAACGGTGGCCGGGCCCATCGGTGCGGCACTGGTCGCCACCGGCGTGGGGATCGCCGTCGCGGTGCCGGCGGTGCTGGTTTACAACTACTTTCTGCGGCGCTTGAAGCTGACCGCGGCGGATCTGGACGACTTCGCCCATGACTTCTACAGCCTGGCGCAGAAGAGCGCGTTCCGCGTGCTGATCCACCCGACCGCCCAGCGCACGACGGTGGCCGGCGGTGCGACGAAAGTGAAGGAGGCGTCCTGAGATGGCCTTCTCCACGCAAGACAGTGACGAGGTGCTGAGCGAGATCAACGTGACGCCGTTGGTGGACGTGATGCTGGTGCTGCTGGTGGTGTTTATCGTCACCGCGCCGCTGCTGACCAACGCGATACCGATCAACCTGCCCAAGACCGAAGCGGTGGCGCCGGTGGAGCAGAAGGATCCGCTGGTGGTGAGCATCGACGGGGCCGGCAAGCTGTTCATCAACAAGGATGAAATCCAGCCGGACCTGCTGGAGTTCAACCTCAAGGCCGCCAAGGCCAAGGATCCGGAAGTCCGCGTGCAGCTGCAGGCGGACGACGGCGTGAACTACGGCGAAGTGGCGCGGGCCATGGCGTCGATCGAGCGGGCCGGCATCACCAAGCTGTCGGTGATCACCGCGCGGTGAACGAATGTCGATTTTTCCGGGGCCGTCTCCTTGGCAGGGTGCGGCCCCTTTTTTATTTCCGTCTTCTTTGCGCCGCCGACTCCCTGTAGGCGCGAGCCTGCTCGCGAAGGGGCGGTGCAGGTCGCCAACGGCGGTATTCGTAAGCAGGCTCGCGTCGGCAAAGTCATCGCTGTATATGTGTTTTGGGTATTAATAAATAGCTTCTTATTCCTTAACGAATATAACTCCCATCCCTATACTCGACTAGGAACAGACACGACGCAGGAGAGCATCCCCATGCGCAACGAACCGATTCGTTACCTGATTGTGCCGGGCTGGCAAGGATCGCCAGAGGATCATTGGCAAACCCATTGGCAGAACAGCCTGCCCAACAGCGCCCGGGTGGAGCAGGCCGACTGGCTGACGCCCCGGCGTGAGGACTGGGTGGCGGCACTGGCCGAGGCGATCGCCGCCGACAGCGCGCCGGTGATCCTGATTGCGCACAGCCTGGGCTGCATCACCGTTGCCCATTGGGCGGCCAACGCGCCGTTGCAGGCCCTGCGTCAGGTGCGCGGCGCGCTGCTGGTCGCACCGGCGGATGTCGAGCGTCCGGCGTGTGTGCCGGCCCTGCGCAATTTCGCGCCGATCCCGACCGACCTGCTGCCGTTCCCCAGCCAAGTGGTCAGCTCCGACAACGACGCCGCCGTCAGCGCCACCCGGGCCCTGGAGCTGGCACGCAACTGGGGCGCCGAGGCGGGGATCCTCGCCGGGGCCGGGCACATCAACGTGAAGTCCGGCCATCGGCGCTGGGAACAGGGATTCGCGTACCTGTACCGCCTGCAGAACCGCATGGAACATCACGCCCGGCGGCGCGCTTGAACCCTACTTTCCATTTTTGATCGCCCCCGTCTCCCGGCGGTTCTGGGCGGGAGTCTGCCATGAGTCTCGAGACCTTCGGCCAGCCGTTGCTGACCTTTCCCGATGCGGAAAAAAGCCCCCTGAGCATCCGCGCCAAGGCGCTGGTGTTCGTCGATCCGCGCTCGCGCCGGTTGCGCGAGCACATGAACCAACTGGCCCCGCGGTCGATCTCGGTGCTGATCCGCGGCGAAACCGGCACCGGCAAGGAACTGCTCGCCCGGCACATCCACCGCGCCAGTGACCGCAGCGGCCTGTTCGTGTCGGTCAACTGCGGGGCGATCAGCCCGACCTACGCCGACGCCGAACTGTTCGGCTATGCCGCCGGCAGTTACACGGGCTCGGCCAGCAGTCGCGCCGGCTGGTTCGGCTCGGCCAACGGCGGCACCCTGTACCTGGACGAAATCGGCGACTTGCCGTTGCCGATTCAGATCAAACTGCTCGCCGCCTTGGAAAACCACGAAGTCACCCGGGTCGGCGCCCATCAGCCGAGCCCGGTGGACGTGCGCCTGGTGGCCGCCACCAGCATCGACCTGGCGCAGGCGGTGGCGGCGGGGAAATTCCATGAGCGGCTGTTCCATTACCTCAGCGAAGGCCATCTGGAACTGCCGGCCTTGCGCGAGCGGACCGGCGACATCCTGTCGTTGGCCGAGTACTTCCTCGGCATCTACAGCCAGCGCCTGGACCTGCCGGTGCCGCTGATCAGCGAGGCGGCGCAGGAGGTGCTGGAGCGCCACAGCTGGCCGGGCAACACCCGGGAGCTGGAGAACGTCATTCACTTCGCGTTGCTGGTGAGCACGGGGGACGAAATCCTGCCGGTACACCTCAACCTGCCCGAGGCGTCCGGGCTGCTGGCTCAGTTTGAGCGCCATGTGGCGGGCATCGGCATCGGCGGCACGCCCGACGAACGCAAGGCATTGAAAGACTGGCTTTTGCGCCTGGCGGAAGGGTTGTAACCATTTTGTTCAACATGAACAAAATGGAATATGAAGCTGAATAAACGTTATTGTCCGGGAATAAAAAATCCCGGTATTGTCCGCTTCACGCCAGCGATAGCACATCACTGGCACTTGTATTCAATGCCGTCGTCGATGACGACCATGACTTTCGATAAGGACACTGCATGAAAAAGGTTCTGCTGTTCTCCGCATTGGCGGCTGCCCTGACCGCATCCCTGGCCCAGGCCGGCGAGAAACTGGTGGTGGCGGCCACGCCGGTTCCCCACGCCGAGATCCTCGAACTGATCAAGCCGACCCTCGCCAAAGAAGGCGTGGATCTGGAAGTCAAAGTCTTCACCGACTACGTGCAGCCGAACGTGCAGGTGGGCGAGAAGCGCCTGGATGCCAACTACTTCCAGACCAAGCCTTACCTGGACAGCTTCAACGCCGGCAAATACAAGGACGACAAGGCCAAGTACCTGGTGACCGTGGAAGGCGTCCACGTCGAACCGTTCGGCGGCTACTCGAAGAAGTACAAGTCGCTGGCCGACCTGCCGAACGGCGCGACCATCGCGATCCCCAACGAAGGCAGCAACAGCGGCCGTGCCCTGATCCTGCTGCAGAAAGCCGGCCTGATCGAGCTGAAGGATCCGAAGAACGCGCTGGCCACCCCGAAGGACATCGCCAAGAACCCGCACAACTTCAAGTTCAAGGAACTGGAATCGGCCCTGCTGCCGCGGGTGCTGAACGAAGTCGACCTGGACATGATCAACACCAACTACGCGCTGGAAGCCAAGCTGAACCCGACCAAGGACGCCCTGGTGATCGAAGGTGCCGACTCGCCTTACGTGAACTTCCTGGTGGCCCGTGAGGACAACAAGAACAGCGACGCGATCCAGAAGCTGGCCAAGGCCCTGACCAGCCCTGAAGTTAAGGCGTTCATCGAGAAGAAGTACAACGGCGCGGTATTGCCGGCGTTCTGATCCGACGCATCCGACGCATCCGACGCAACAGCACCCCCCTTCAGGTGTGAAGACGCCGACGGCCAGCGATGGTCGTCGGCGTTTTCGTTTGCGGCGGTGTCGCAGCCTGCGGTGAGGGAGCCCGCTCCGTCACCGCAAGGGCCTAGGCGAGCCCCGTCTTCAGCGCCCTGCGCAACGCCACCAACAGTTTCACGATGTCCTGCGGATCCAGCCGCTGCGGCACTTTTACGTCAGCCATGTTTTCTTCCTTGTAATGGTTTGGCCCAGAGAGTCTGGTCAAAAGCTGTGCGTCCTTGGAGGGGCAATCTGAAAAAAAGATCCTTCCTACAGCGCCGGGGAAAATAGCTTTCTTCTTCCGTCCCGGCAAACCCGGCGATTAGTTTTTTGTGTGATATCAATATGCTTTATCGGTATTTAAATTCTTTTTTTTATACCTATAAAGTCGGTGCCTTCAGGACGGCCACCCGCTGTCCATGGATTGCACCACCGTCGCTTACCGAGCGGCGTCAGGACGTTTCATGACCTTCGATTACGCGTTCATCCTCAGTACCTTGCCGGCCTTCCTCAGCGCCGTGGGCGTGACCTTGCAGGTCGGGCTGATCGCCATCGGCACTTCGTTGGCCGTGGCGCTGTTCAATGCGGCGCTCCTGGTGTTGCGTGTGCCGTACCTGCCGAAGGTCATCGGCCTTTACGTGGAACTGGCCCGCAACACGCCGCTGCTGATCCAGCTGTTTTTCGTCTACTTCGCGTTGCCGACCGTGGGGGTTCAAGTGTCCGGTTTCGCCGCCGCGATCATCACCCTGACGTTCCTGGGCGGCGCCTACCTGACTGAGGTGCTGCGCGCCGGCGTCGAAGCGGTGCCCAAGGGGCAGATCGAATCCGGCCGTTCCCTCGGGCTGTCCGACCTGCAAGTGCTGCGCTACGTGATCCTGCCGCAGGCGGGGATCCTCAGCCTGCCGTCGCTGTTCGCCAATTTCATTTTCCTGCTCAAGGAAACCACGGTGGTGTCGGCCGTGGCGGTGCCGGAACTCCTCTACACCACCAAGAGCTACATCGCCCTTTACTACAAGACCTACGAAATGCTCGCCGTGCTGACGCTGATCTGCGTGCTGCTGTTCCTGCCGCTGTCGCTGCTGCTCGGTCGTCTGGAAAGGAGGCTGCAACATGGCCAGTTCGGGTCTTGAGCTGCTGTGGGTGTCGCTGCCGCAACTGGCGGCCGGCGCCGGGCAGACCTTGTCGATCTCGCTGCTGAGCATCGCGGTCAGCACCGTCGGCGGCGTGCTCTACGGCGTGCTGCGCACCCTCGACGTGAAGTGGCTCAACGCGGTGCTGCGGGTCTACCTGGAGCTGTTCCGGGCGATTCCGGTGCTGGTCTGGCTGTACCTGCTGTTCTTCGGCCTGCCGATTTTCTTCGGCCTCAGCGTGCCGAGCTTCTGGTGCGCCGTGACGGTGCTGTCGCTGTGGGGCGCCAGCGAAGTCGGCGAGGCGGCGCGCGGCGCATTGCGCTCGTTGCCCCGCGGGCAGCGCGAGGCCGGGCTGTCGCTCGGCTTCAACGCCGTGCAGCTCTACGCCTACGTGCTGATGCCGCAGGCGCTCAAGCGCATGACGCCGCCGACCATCAATGTCTACACGCGCATCATCAAGACCAGCTCGCTTGCGGTGCTGATCGGCGTGGTGGACGTGATCAAGGTCGGTCAGCAGATCATCGAACGCACCTACGAATCGGTGCTGATCTACGGTGCGCTGTTCCTGTTCTTCTTTTTCATCTGCTACCCGCTCTCTGCCGCCTCCCGCGTGCTGGAGCGGCGCTGGGCCCACGCATGAGCGCCTCGACCGCTTGGCAGGGCCCGCACCCCGCCCGAGATTTTCTTTGCGAACCCGCAGACCGCACGCGCGCAGCCGTTCCTGGAGAAGTTCTCCCCGCCGAAGCCTGGCCTTCGGCGACGTTGCCCAAAACGACTCAGACCAAGGAACCGTCATGAAAACTGCCAAATCGCTGTTCGTTCTGCCCCTGCTCGGCCTCGCGCTGCTGGCCGGCTGCAACAAATCCGAGGAACCGGCCAAGCCCAAGGTCGCCAGCGAAAGCGCTGCGCCCGCAGGCAGCCTGGACAAGATCAAGGCCCGCGACAAGCTGATCGTCGGCGTGTTCACCGACAAGCCGCCGTTCGGCTTCGTCAACGAAACGGGGCGCTACGTCGGCTTCGACACCGACATCGGCCGCCGGCTGGCCAAGGACCTGCTGGGCGACGAGAACAAGGTCGAGTTCGTCGCCGTGGAGCCGGCCAGCCGGATCCCGTTCCTGCAAAGCGACAAGGTCGACCTGATCCTGGCCAACATGACCGTCACCCCGGAGCGCAAGGAAGCGGTGGACTTCACCAACCCGAACCTGCGGGTGGCGGTGCAGGCGCTGGTGCCCCAGGGCAGCGCGGTGAAGCGGCTCGACGACCTGGCGACCCGCACCACCATCGTCACCACCGGCACCACCGCCGACATCTGGCTGACCAAGCACCACCCGGACTGGAAACTGCTCAAGTTCGAGAAGAACTCCGAATCGCTGCAGGCCCTGGCCGGCGGCCGCGGCGACGCCTACGCCCAAGACAACCTGGTGCTGTTCAGCTGGGCCAAGCAGAACCCGGGCTACCGCGTGCTGGACGAAAAGCTCGGCGACGAGGCCCCGATCGCACCGGCGGTGAAGAAGGGCAATACCGAACTGCGCGACTGGGTGAATACCGAGCTGGCGAAGCTGGGCGAGGAGAAATACCTGCTCAAGCTGTACGACCAGTACGTGCGCAAGGAACTGAGCGACGACACCCAGCCTGAGAGCGTGATTGTCGAAGGCGGCAAGTGGCAGGGCTGAGCGCCTGACCAAAAGCTGTGGCGAGGGAGCCTCGCCACGGGCTCAATCCGGCCAGTGCCAGGCCGGCTCGTCCAGCATTCGCTGGCCGACGACGCCGGTCTGGCCGAGGGTCTTTTCCAGCACGATGCAGTTGCAGTCTGGATCCTCCTGCAACGCCGAGATCAGCCGCCGGGCGTGGGACACCACCCACACCTGGCAGTCCTGCGATACGCGGATGATCAGGCGCGCCAGCGCCGGCAGCAGGTCCGGGTGCAGGCTGGTCTCCGGTTCGTTCAGCACCATCAGCGACGGCGGTCGCGGCGTCAGCAGCGCCGCGACCAGCAGCAGGTAACGCAAGGTGCCGTCCGACAGCTCCGCCGCCGACAGCGGCCGCAGCAACCCTTCCTGATGGAATTCGATGGCGAAACGTCCGCCGGCCAGCGGCGCGATCTCCAGGCGTGCGCCGGGAAACGCGTCGCTGACCGCCGCCCGCAGGGCTTCGGGATCGCCGATCTCGATGATGGTGCGCAGCGCCGCCGCCAGATCCCGGCCGTCGTGGTGCAGCACCGGCGTGCGGGTGCCCAGCTGCGGCTGGCGCGCCGGGGCGTCAACGTCGCTGCGAAAGTGGTCGTAGAAGCGCCAGCGGCGGATGAACTCGCGCATCTGGAACACCTCCGGCGAGGTGCGCAGGCTGCCGACCTGGTCGAACAGGCTGTCGAAGGTCGGCGTGTGCTGCGCCAGCACCTCCCAGCGGCGGCCTTCGCGGGCGCGGATCATCGGGCCGTCGCGGTCCACCAGCAGACTGGCCGGGCGATGGAACGGCCCGGCCCAGATGCACTCCCGTTTGATTTCCGGATCCAGGGCAAAGTACGAGCGGGACGGCTCGGGCAGGCCCAGCGCGATCGCATAACCGAAGTCCTCCCCGGCGAACCCCAGGCGCAGGCGTTTGACGCCTTGGCGCACCGTGGGCTCGATGGCCACCTCGCCGTTGCGCATCCGTCGGCTGAGGGTTTCCGGTCCGGCCCAGAAGGTCGAGTCCAGCCCGCCTTCGCGGGCCAGGGCGTTGACCACGCCGCCCTGCGCGGTCTCCGCCAGCAGGCGCAGGGCCCGGTAGAGGTTGGACTTGCCGCTGCCGTTGGGGCCGGTGATGAGGTTCAGGCGGCCCAGCGGGATCACCAGTTTGTTGATCGAGCGGTAATTGGCCACCGCCAGGGTCTTGAGCATGGGCGTTTCCTTCTGCCGGAGCCGGCCAGTTTGCCTGAATGCCGTGTCGCCGTGTGCCTGCGCACGCTTCGTGCGGTAAAGCCGTGCAATGGTCAAAGGCTGTTCTAAGCTCTCAGTCGTATCGTCTCTGTCACGTCAGAAAAAGCCAAGGAGTCTGCATGGCGGGTCCCGGATATAAAGTGGCATTGGCCCTGAGCGCCGTCGCTTTGCTGAGCGCCTGCGGCGAAAAGAAAGCCGCCGAGGAGTACCTGCCCAGGGTGCTGGTGCTCGACGTGAAGCCCGCCGACTACGCTGCCGCCGTGACCCTCACCGGCGATGTGCAGGCGCGGGTGCAGACCCAACTCTCGTTCCGCGTCGGCGGCAAGATCATCCAGCGGCTGGTCGAGGTCGGCGACCGGGTGAGCGCCAAGCAGGTGCTGGCCCGGCTCGACCCCAAGGACCTGCAGACCAACGTCGACTCCGCCCAGGCCCAGGTGCTGGCCGAGCAGGCCCGGGTGAAGCAGAGCGCGGCAGCCTTCGTGCGCCAGCAGAAACTGCTGCCCAAGGGCTACACCAGCCAGAGCGAATACGACTCCGCCCAGGCTGCGCTGCGCAGCAGCCAGAGCGCCTTGAGCGCTGCCCAGGCGCAGCTGGCCAACGCCAAGGACCAACTGAGCTACACCGCCCTGGTGGCCGATGCGCCGGGGGTCATCACCGAGCGCCAGGCCGAGGTCGGCCAAGTGGTGCAGGCGACGATGCCGATCTTCAGCCTGGCCCGGGACGGCGACCGCGATGCGGTGTTCAACGTCTACGAGTCGCTGCTGGCCGAGCGGCCGTCGAAACGTCCGATCGTGGTGAGCCTGCTCGACAACCCCGCGGTCAAGACCACCGGCACCGTGCGTGAGGTCACCCCGTCGGTGTCGGCGCAGTCCGGCACGGTGCAGGTCAAGATCGCCCTCGACGGCCTGCCGCCGGGGATGCAGCTCGGTTCGGTGGTGAGCGCCACGGCCAAGGGCTCCGGCAAGCCGGCGGTGGAGCTGCCGTGGTCGGCCCTGACCAAGAAGGTCAGCGAACCCGCCGTGTGGCTGGTGGACGGCAAAGGCGAGGCGCAGCTGCAAGCGGTGACGGTGGGCCGCTACCTGACCGGCAAGGTCGTCGTCAGCGAAGGCCTCAATGGCGGGGAGAAGGTCATCATCGCCGGAGGGCAGTTGCTGCATCCGGGCATGAAGGTCGAGATCGCCGACTACACCTACAAGGATCTGAAAATGGAAGCGCAGCCATGAAGCGCCTGGGACTGCTGTCCGTCGGGGTACTGCTCGCTGCGTGTTCCAAGAGCGAAGCGCCGCCGGAGCCGGTGCGTCCGGTGCTGTCGGTCAAGGTGCAGGCGCTCAGCGAAGAGAGCCTGGGGCGGTTCGCCGGCAACATCCAGGCGCGCTACGAGAGCAACACCGGCTTTCGCGTGGGCGGGCGCATCGCCAGCCGCAACGTCGATGTGGGCGCCGAGGTCGGCAAGGGCACGCTGCTGGCGACCCTCGACCCGTCCGATCAGCAGAACCAGCTGCGCTCGGCCCAGGGCGACCTGGCCAAGATCGAGGCGCAACTGATCAACTCCCAGGCCAACGCCCGCCGTCAACAGGCGCTGTTCGACCGCGGGGTCGGCGCCCAGGCGCAGCTGGACATCGCCCAGACCGACCTGAAGACCACCCAGGCTTCGCTGGACCAGGCCCGGGCGGCGGTCAGCCAGAGCAAGGATCAACTCGGCTACACCGAATTGCGTTCGGACCATAAGGCCGTCGTCACCGGCTGGAGCGCCGAGGCCGGCCAGGTGGTGACCGCCGGCCAACAGGTGGTGACCCTGGCGCAGCCGGACATCAAGGAAGCGGTGATCGATCTGCCGGACACCCTGGTCGATCAGTTGCCCAAGGACGTGGTGTTCCAGGTGGCGGCCCAGCTCGACCCCGGCATCAACACCACGGCGGTGATCCGCGAGATCGAACCCCAGGCCCAGAGCGCCACCCGCACCCGCCGCGCGCGCCTGACCCTGGCCGAGACGCCGCCGGGCTTTCGCCTCGGCACGGCGATCAGCGTGACCTTGCGGTCGGCGATCAAGCCGCGCATCGAACTGCCGGCGGCGGCCTTGCAGGAGGTCGACGGCAAGCCGCGCATCTGGGTGATCAACCCCCAGGACAAGACCGTGGCGCCCCGCGACGTCCGCCTGCTCAGCCGCACCGACAGCACCGTGGTGCTGGACGGCGGGGTGCGCAACGGCGAGCGGGTCATCAGCGCCGGGGTCAACAGCCTCAAGCCCGGACAAACCGTGAAATTTGACGAGGACAGTCAATGAAAGGGTCTTTCAACCTCTCCGAATGGGCCCTCAAGCATCAGTCGTTCGTCTGGTACCTGATGTTCGTCGGGTTGCTGATGGGGGTGTTCTCGTACTTCAACCTGGGACGCGAGGAAGACCCGTCCTTCACCATCAAGACCATGGTGATCCAGACCCGGTGGCCCGGAGCGACCCAGGAGGAGACGCTCAAGCAGGTCACCGACCGCATCGAGAAGAAACTCGAAGAGCTCGACTCCCTCGACTACGTGAAGAGCTACACCCGCCCCGGCGAATCGACGGTGTACGTGTACCTGCGCGACACCACCCAGGCCAAGGACATCCCGGAAATCTGGTACCAGGTGCGCAAGAAGATCAGCGACATCCGCGGCCAGTTCCCCCAGGGCATCCAGGGGCCGGGGTTCAACGACGAGTTCGGCGACGTGTACGGCTCGGTGTACGCCTTCACCGCCGACGGCCTGACGATGCGCCAGCTGCGCGACTACGTGGAGCAGGCGCGGGCCGAGATCCGCGGCGTGCCGGGGCTGGGCAAGATCGAGATGATCGGCCAGCAGGACGAGGTGCTGTACCTGAATTTCTCCACCCGCAAACTGGCGGCGCTGGGCATCGACCAGCGTCAGGTCGTGCAGAGCCTGCAGCAGCAGAACGCCGTGACGCCGGCCGGGGTCATCGAGGCCGGGCCCGAGCGGATCTCGGTGCGCACCTCGGGGCAGTTCGCCTCGGAAAAGGACCTGGCCGAGGTCAACCTCAAGCTCAACGACCGCTTCTACCGGCTGGCGGACATCGCCGACATCTCCCGCGGCTACGTCGACCCGGCCACCCCGGAGTTCCGCTTCAACGGCACGCCGGCCATCGGCCTGGCCATCGCGATGCAGACGGGCGGCAACGTCCAGGCCTTCGGCAAGGCCCTGCACGAGCGCATCAACGAAATCATCGCCGACCTGCCAGTGGGCGTCGGCGTACACAACGTGTCCGACCAGGCGGTGGTGGTGGAGGAGGCCGTCGGCGGGTTCACCAGCGCACTGTTCGAAGCCGTGGTGATCGTGCTGGTGGTCAGCTTCGTCAGCCTCGGCATGCGCGCCGGGCTGGTGGTGGCGTGCTCGATTCCCTTGGTGTTGGCGATGGTGTTCGTCTACATGGAGTACAGCGGCATCACCATGCAGCGGATCTCCCTCGGCGCGCTGATCATCGCCCTGGGCCTGTTGGTGGACGACGCGATGATCACGGTGGAGATGATGGTCACGCGTCTGGAGATGGGCGAGACCAAGGAGCAGGCGGCGACGTTCGCCTACACCTCCACGGCGTTCCCGATGCTCACCGGCACGCTGGTGACGGTGGCGGGTTTCGTGCCCATCGGCCTCAACGCCAGTTCCGCCGGCGAATACACCTACACCCTGTTTGCGGTGATCGCCGTGGCGATGCTGGTGTCGTGGGTGGTGGCGGTGCTGTTCGCGCCGGTGATCGGCGTGCACATCCTGAGCACCAACGTGAAGCCCCATGAGGGGGAGCCCGGCCGCATCGGGCGGGCGTTCAACCATGGTCTGCTGTGGTGCATGCGCAACCGCTGGTGGGCCATCGCCATCACCGTGCTGTGCTTCGTCCTGTCGGTGGTCGGCATGCGCTTCGTGCAGAACCAGTTCTTCCCGTCCTCGGACCGCCCGGAAATCCTGGTGGACCTGGACCTGCCGCAGAACGCTTCCATCGACGAGACCCGCAAGGCGGTGGACAAGCTTGAGGCCACGCTCAAGGGTGACCCGGACATCGTGCGCTGGAGCACCTACATCGGCCAGGGCGCGATCCGGTTCTACCTGCCGCTGGACCAGCAGCTGCAGAACCCCTACTACGCCCAGCTGGTGATCGTCAGCAAGGACTTCGAGGCCCGCGAGGCGCTGAGCCAGCGGATCCGCGACCGCCTGCGCAAGGATTTCGTCGGCATCGGCGGCTACGTGCAGGCCCTGGAGATGGGCCCGCCGGTGGGCCGGCCGATCCAGTACCGGGTCAGCGGCAAAGACATCGACCAGGTGCGCAAGCACGCCATCGACCTGGCCACCGAGCTGGACAAGAACGAGCACATCGGCGAGATCATCTACGACTGGAACGAGCCGGGCAAAGTCCTGCGCATCGACATCGCCCAGGACAAGGCGCGCCAGCTCGGGCTGTCGTCCGAAGACGTGGCGAGCCTGATGAACAGCATCGTCAGCGGCTCGACGCTGACCCAGGTCGACGACGACATCTACCTGATCAACGTGGTCGGCCGGGCGGTGGACTCCGAGCGCGGCACGCCGGAGACCCTGCAGAACCTGCAGATCGTCACGCCCAACGGCACCTCGATCCCGCTGCTGGCGTTCGCCACGGTGCGCTACGAACTGGAGCAGCCGCTGGTGTGGCGCCGCGACCGCTTGCCGACCATCACCATCAAGGCGGCGTTGCGCGGCGACATCCAGCCCACGGACCTGGTGAAGGTGCTCAAGCCCTCCGTCGACGCGTTCGCCGCCAAGCTGCCGCCGGGCTACAAGGTCGCCACCGGCGGTACGGTGGAGGAGAGCGGCAAGGCCCAGGGGCCGATCGCCAAGGTCATCCCGCTGATGCTGTTTCTGATGGCGACCTTCCTGATGATCCAGCTGCACAGCGTGCAGAAGCTGTTCCTGGTGGCCAGCGTCGCGCCGCTGGGGCTGATCGGCGTGGTGCTGGCGCTGGTGCCCACCGGCATTCCGATGGGCTTCGTGGCGATCCTGGGGATCCTGGCGCTGATTGGCATCATCATCCGCAACTCGGTGATCCTTGTGACCCAGATCGAAGAGTACGAGCAAAAGGGTTATGCGCCGTGGGACGCGGTGGTGGAGGCCACCGAACACCGGCGCCGGCCGATCCTGCTGACGGCGGCGGCCGCGAGCCTGGGCATGATCCCGATCGCCCGCGAAGTGTTCTGGGGGCCGATGGCCTACGCGATGATCGGCGGGATCATCGTGGCGACCTTGCTGACGCTGCTGTTCCTGCCGGCGCTGTATGTGGCGTGGTACAGGATCCGCGAGCCGAAGAAGGACGCGCAGTGACAAGCGGGCGCTGTGCGCCCGTCGCCGGCAGGCTGGCTCCCGCCGGGGGAGTCAGTGCCGTTCAAATGTGGCTGCCGGCGATGGCGTCCTGGCCGATCTTGCGCCAGACGCTGGCCAGCCAAGGCTGCTGCTCCCGCGGCAGGCCCGCCGGCCGGTAGTAGTGCTCCAGCTCCGCGAACCCGGCGGCGGTCAGCAAGCGGCGCCAGGCCTCGAGGTCGTGGTACGAGCCGTAGCGCGGGCCGTTCCAGCCCTCGCGGTTGTCCCCGCGGGGGTTGGAGCTGAACAGCACGCCGCCCGGCTTGAGCGTGGCGTGCAGTTGCCCGAGCACACGGGGCAGTTCCTGCAACGGCACATGGAACAGCACCGCGTTGGCGAAGATCCCGTCGAAGCGTCCGGCCGGCAGGTCGAGCTTGAGGAAATCCTGCCGCCAGACTTCGCAGCCGCTGTCCTCCCGGGCCATCCGCACAAACGCTTCCGAGCCGTCGAGGCCGATGGCGACATGGCCCAGGCGGGTGAAGGTCTGCAGGTCGCGGCCCGGTCCGCAGCCGAAGTCCAGGATGCTGAAGGGCGCCGGGCCCTGAATGTGGCGCAGCAGGGCGTCGATGTTCTGGCTGACGTCGTGGTCGCGGGTGCCTTCGCGGAAATCTTCCGCCACCGAGTCGTAGTGGCCCAGGGTGGTGGAGGTGATCTGTTCCAGATCGGAGGGGGTCTGTTTCATGGTCGGCTGCGCGGGCTATGGGATGTGCCGAATATACGCCAACCTGTAGGGCCGCTGCGCAGCCCGTCGCCAGCAGGCTGGCCCCCACCGAAGTCATGAACGCCGCCGTCCACTGTGGGAGCCAGCCTGCTGGCGATGACCGTTTTATTGGCGACGCAAGACTCAGCGCTTGTTCAAGCCCCGCGCCAAGCGGTCGCCGCCCAGCTGGATCACCGCCACCAGCGCCACCAGCAGCACGATCACCGTCAGCATGATCTGGCTGTCGAACCGCTGATAGCCGTAGCGGTAGGCGATGTCGCCCAAGCCCCCGGCGCCGATGGCCCCGGCCATGGCCGAGGAGTTGATCATGGTCACCAGGGTGATGGTGAAGCCGCCGACGATCCCCGGCAGCGCCTCCGGCAACAGCACGTGCCAGACGATGTGCCAGCGCCGGCAGCCCATGGCCTGGGCCGCTTCGATCAGGCCGTGGTCGACCTCGCGCAGGCTCACCTCGGCGATCCGCGCGAAGAACGGCGTGGCGGCGATGGTCAGCGGCACGACCGCCGCCCACACGCCGTAGGTGGTGCCGACGATCAGCCGGGTGAACGGGATCAGCGCGACCATCAGGATCAGGAACGGGATCGAGCGGAACAGGTTGACGAACGCCCCCAGCGCCCGGTTCAGCGCCGGGGCCTGGTAGATGCCGCCCTTGTCGCTGGTGACCAGGATCACCGCCATCGGGATTCCCGCCACCAAGGCGATCAGCGACGACACGCCGACCATCAGGAACGTGTCGATGAAACCTTGCAGCAGACGGTCAAACCACATGGCCCAGCACCTCCACCCGTTGCGCCCATTGCCCGGCGCGCGCCTGCAGCCGGGCGGCGTCCAGGGACGAGCCGCTCACCGCCAGCAGCAGTTGCCCCAACGCATGGCCCTGGATCCGCTCCACGCCGCCCTGCAGCAGCTTGACCCGCCCGCCGAGGGCGGCGAACAGCGCGGCCAGGTCCGGCTCGTCGGCGTCGCTGCCGGTGAACTGCAGACGCAGCACCACGGCGGCCTCCGGTGATGGCGGCTGGGCGTGCAGACGGCTTTGCAGCTCCTGGGGCAGGGTGTGCTGCAAGGGCGCGAGCAGGGTCTGGCTGACTTCGTGCTGCGGGTCGCCGAACACTTCCCACACCGGGCCCTGCTCGACGATGTGCCCGCGTTCCAGCACCACGACGCGGTCGCAGATGTCGCGGATCACCGCCATTTCGTGGGTGATCAGGACGATGGTCAGGCCCAGGCGGGCGTTGATCTCGCGCAGCAGGCCGAGGATCGACTGGGTGGTTTCCGGGTCGAGCGCCGAGGTGGCCTCGTCGCACAGCAGGATGTCCGGGTCGTGCACCAGGGCCCGGGCGATGCCCACGCGCTGTTTCTGCCCGCCGGACAACTGCGCCGGATAAGCCGCGTGCTTGCCTTGCAGGCCCACCAGATCCAGCAGTTCGCGCACCTTCGCTTCGCGCTGCGCCTTCGGCACGCCGGCGACCTTGAGCGGCAGCTCGACGTTCTGCCACACGGTCTTGGCCGACATCAGGTTGAAGTGCTGGAAGATCATGCCGATCCGCCGGCGCAGGGCGACGAGGCGGTCCTCGTCGAATTCGCCGATGTCCACCTGATCGATCAGCACCCGTCCTGCGGTCGGTTGCTCCAGACGGTTGATGGTGCGGATCAGCGACGACTTGCCGGCGCCGCTGCGGCCGATGATGCCGAACACTTCGCCGCGCCGGATCGACAGGTCGATGCCTTGCAGCGCCGCGACCGGGCCCTGGCGGCCTTCGTAGGTCTTGCCGACGCCGATGAAGCGCACATGGGCGCGGGTCAGTTCGGGGTGCAATTCTGTGCGTTCGGCACTGTGACGGGGCTCTGGAGTCTCCAGTCGCCGTTGGAGGGCGGCCGTCATGTCAGCTTTCCCAGCCGGCCTGGTACAGCTTGCCGTGGGCCTTGTCGAGCGCGGCGCGCACGGCGGGCGAGTGCTGGTAGATGTCGACGAACTTGATCAGGCGCGGATCGTCCTTGCTCTTGGGCCGGATCACGAACTGGATCACGTATTCCTTGTGGTCGAGGCCGTCGAACAGCAGCGCGGAGCCGGCATCGAAGGTCTTGGCCAGGCGGATATAGGCCGGATAGCCCTGCACCAGGTCGGCGTCGTCATAGGCGCGCACCAGTTGCACGGCCTCGACCTGAAGGATCTTGATCTTCTTCGGGTTGGCGACGATGTCGTCCTCGGTGGCCTTGTAGCCGACGCCGGGCTTGAGGGTGATCAGGCCGGCCTTGGCCAGCAGTTGCAGGCCGCGTCCGCTGTTGATCGGGTCGTTGGCGATGGCGACGCTGGCGCCCTCGGGCAGCTCGGCGAAGCTCTTGTACTTCTTCGAGTAGAGGCCGACGTTGTTGATGATCCCCGGCGCGAACGGCACCAGGTCGAAGCCTGAGGCGGCCTTGGCGTTCTCCAGGAACGGGATGTGCTGGAAGTAGTTCACGTCGATGTCGCCGGCGGCGAGGCTGACGTTCGGCGCGATCCAGTCGGTGAACTCCACCAGCTCGACCTTCAGGCCTTGCTTGGAGGCCTCCTCGACGGCGGCCTCCAGGGGAATGGCGAAGGCGGCGGTGGTGCCGATCTTCAGCGGCGCCTCGGCGGCGAACGCCGCCGAGCTGAACAGGCCGAGGGCCAGGGCCAGTGCCTTGACCGGGTTGGGCAGGAGAGTCTTGGTCATGAGGGTTTTCCAGTCAGTGCATGGGTTATGGGGTGTCTGATCGGGCCTCTTCGCGGGCAAGCCCGCTCCCACAGGTTCTTGTGTACACCGCACACCCCTGTGGGAGCTGGCTTGCCCGCGAAGCTTTTCAGCGGCGAAACGATGATCCGGTGTGCTGTCGCGGTAACTGCGCCCCGGCATGGAACAGCTTTTCCCGCAGGCTGCCGTCGTCGTAGGCGGTCTTGTACGATCCGCGCCGCTGCAGTTCCGGAATCACCAGGTCGATGAAGTCCACATAGCTTTCCGGGGTGACGATGCGGGTCAGGTTGAAGCCGTCGAGGCCGGTTTCGGCGATCCACGATTCCAGCTCGTCCGCCACCTGCTGCGGCGAACCGACCACGGTGATGTAGCGCCCGCCGAGGGCGTGCTGCTCCAGCAGCTTGCGCCGGGTCCAGTCGTTGTTCTGCAGGTTCTTGGTCGCGGACTGGATGGCGTTGCTCTTCACGTACTGGATCGGTTCGTCGAGGGCGTACTCGGAGAAGTCGATGCCGGTGGACGCCGAGAAATGCGCCACGCCGGCCTCGGCGCTGGCGTAGCTCAGGTACTCGGCGTGCTTGGCCCAGGCCGCTTCTTCGGTCTCGCCGACGATCACGTTCAGGCCCATGAACACCTTGATGTCCTCGGGGTTGCGCCCGGCCTTCACGGCGCTGGCGCGCACCTTGTCCACCTGGGCCTTGGTCGACGGCTTGTTCTGGCCGCTGATGAACACGCACTCGGCATGGCGCCCGGCGAACAGCAGGCCGCGGTCCGAACTGCCGGCCTGGAACAGCACCGGCGTGCGCTGCGGCGACGGCTCGCACAGGTGATAACCCTCGACGTGGTAGAACTCGCCCCGGTGTTCGACCTTGTGCACTTTGTCCGGGCGGGCGTAGATCCGCTGCTGCGGGTCGTTGACCACGGCGCTGTCTTCCCAACTGCCTTCCCAGAGTTTGTAGAGGACTTCGAGGTACTCGTCGGCCTGGTCGTAGCGGCGGTCGTGTTCGGCCTGTTCGCGCAGGCCCATGGCCTTCGCGGCGCTGTCCAGGTAGCCGGTGACGATGTTCCAGCCCACCCGCCCGCGGCTCAGGTGGTCGAGGGTCGACAGGCGCCGGGCGAACAGGTACGGCGGCTCGTAGGTGAGGTTGGCGGTGAGGCCGAAGCCCAGGTGTTTGGTCACCGCGGCCATGGCCGAGACCAGCAGCAGCGGATCGTTGACCGGCAGCTGGATCGACTCCTTGAGCGTGACGTCCACCGACTGCTGGTAGACGTCGTACACGCCGACGATGTCGGCGATGAACAGGCCGTCGAACAACCCGCGCTCAAGCAACTGCGCAAGCTCGGTCCAGTACTCAAGGGTGCTGTAGCGGGTCGAGGTGTCGCGCGGGTGCGTCCACAGGCCGTGGTTGATGTGGCCGATGCAGTTCATGTTGAACGCGTTGAGCAGAATCTTCTTTTTCCCGGCGGCCATCAGATCGTCCCCCGCAGCGGAGGCTTTTCGTCGTTGAGGTAATAGTTGCCCACCGCGTGGTACTTCCAGCGCACCGGGTCGTGCAGGGTGTGCACGCGGGCGTTGCGCCAGTGGCGGTCGAGGCCGTGTTCGCTGAGGGTGGCCTGGCTGCCGGCCAGCTCGAACAGGGTGCTGCCGGCGGCCAGGGAAATGTCGGTGCTGATCGCCCGGGCCTCGGCGACGGCGATCGACGCGGCGGCGACGGTGTCGGCGTTGCTGTCGGCCTGGGCGGCGTCGAGGAATTCACCCGCGCGCTCCAGCAGCGCCTCGGTGGCGTGCAGGCGAATGCTCAGGTGGCCGAAGCTCTTGAGGGTCAGCGGGTCTTCCGTGGCCTTATCGTTGCCCGAATCGATCCACGGACGGGTCTTGCTGCGCACGAAATGCAGCGCGTCCTCGAAGGCGGCGCGGGCGATGCCGGTGTCGATGGCCGCATGGAGGATCTGAGCCAGCGGGCCGACCGTGGTCGGGCGCTCGAAGGCGGCCTGGAACGGCACCACGTCTTCGGCGGCGACGTACACGTCTTCGAACACCACCGAACCGCTGCCGGTGGTGCGCTGGCCGAAGCCGCTCCAGTCGTCGATCACGGTCAGGCCCTGGCTGTCGCGATGGACGAACGCCAGTTGCTGCACGCCGTTTTCGTCCACCACCAGGGTCGGGATGCGCTGGGCATAGATCGCGCCGGTGGCGTAGAACTTGCGGCCGTTGATGCGAAAACCGTCGCCTTCGCGGGTCAGGCGAGTGACGCGGTCATGGGCGGTCTTGGTGCCCAGTTCCGCCAGGGCGTTGCCGAAGCGGCGGCCGGTCAGCGCCTCGGCGTACAGGCGTCGCTTCTGCGCAGGGCTGCCGTTCACCCGCAGCACTTCGAGGGCGTAGAAATGGTTCTGCGGTATCTGCCCCAGGGAGCCGTCGGCCTGGGCGATCAGGGCGATGACCCTGGCCAGGGTGACGTTGGAGACGCCGGCGCCGCCGTATTCCTTCGGCACGCTGATGCCCCACAGGCCGGAGCGGGAAAACACGTCCAGCTCCGCCAGCGGCAGGCGGCGTTCACGGTCGCGCAGGTGGCTGTCGCGCTTGAAGTCTTCGGCCAGGTCGCTGGCGACGATCAGGGCCTGTTCGTCGCTGGCGATGACCGCGACGGGATGGGAAAGGGTCATGTGCTTCTCCAGAGATCTGGTCAAAAGTGTTCTGGTCGTCAGATCCAGGAATGGCGGGCCGGCAGCTTGCCGTTGAGGCGGTAGGCGCCGACCGCGTGGTACTTCCAGCGCACCGGGTCGTGCAGGGTGTGCACCCGTGCGTTGCGCCAGTGGCGGTCGAGGTTGAACTCGGCGAGGGTCGCGCGGCTGCCGGCCAGCTCGAACAGCTTCTCGCTGGCCAGCAGCGATATTTCGGTGGTCAGCACCTTGGCTTCGGCCACGGCGATCGAGGCGCGGGCGGCGGACTCGGCGGTGACCGGCGCGGCATGCACCTGGTCCAGGACTTGCCCGGCCTTGCGCAGCAGCGCTTCGGCGGCGTGCAGTTCGATCTTCAGCCTGCCGATGTCGGCGATGACGTAAAGGTCATCGCTGGCGCGCTCGACCTTGGCCTCGATCCACGGACGGGCGCGGGTCTTGACGAAGTCGATGGCGTCGTCGAGGGCGCCGCGGGCGATGCCGGCGTCGATCGCGGCCTGGATCAGCTGCGACACCGCACCTTGGGTGTTGGGCTTCTCGTTGATCTTCCAGTTGTCCACCACCAGGCCAGCCTCGACCCGCACGTTGTTCAACAGGATCGTGCCGCTGGCGGTGGTGCGCTGGCCGAAGCCCGACCAGTCGTCGACGATGCGCAGGCCCGGCGTGCCGCGCCGAACGAAAGCCAGCACCTGCCGGCCGTCATCGTTGAGCGCCTTGACCGCGACCCAATGGGCGAAGAGGGCACCGGTGGAATAGAACTTCTGGCCGTTGATGACGAAATCGTCGCCGTCGGCGGTGATCCGCGCCTTCAGCTCCAGGGTGTCCTTGGTGCCGCGCTCGGGGCCTGCGTTGCCGATGCGCCAGCCTTCGAGCACGCTCTGGAACAGCTGGCGCTTCTGCGCCTCGGTGGCGCAGCCGAGCACCAGGTTGAGGATGCCGAACTGGTTTTGCGGGATCTGCCCCAGCGCCGGGTCGGCGGCGGAGATGATCGCGAACACTTCGGCCAGGGTGACGAAGGACACCTGCGGCCCACCGTATTCGCGGGGGATGGCGATGCTGCCCAGGCCGCTGCGGGTGAACTGTTCGATCTGCGCCCACGGCAGCTTGCGCTGGCGGTCGCGCCGGGCGGCGTCCACACGGGCGGCCTCGGCCAGTTCATGGGCGGCCTCGATGGCCTGGGCGTCGTTGCGCAGGATCTGCGCGGGCAACAACAACGGGGCGGTGTCCAGATCGGTCTGAACGTTTGCGTCTGCCAGACTGGACATCAGTGCCACTCCTTGGCTGCACGCAATGCCCTGGCGATCCGCACTGGGGTGATTGGGTTCCGGACCATGCTACCTACCT
Source organism: Pseudomonas sp. B3(2017) (assembly GCF_002113595.1). Lineage (NCBI taxonomy): Bacteria > Pseudomonadati > Pseudomonadota > Gammaproteobacteria > Pseudomonadales > Pseudomonadaceae > Pseudomonas > Pseudomonas sp. B3(2017). Next base: position 125,597 of record NZ_NEIU01000010.1, on the reverse strand, counting down.
CACATCTCAAAAAATCGCCGCGAAATGCGGCGAACGAAAGAATGTCCGGTGGTCCGGTTCATATACCCTAAACGTGTATAAATATTTTATGAACTAACTTTTAGAAATATGCATAGAAGGGGCCATGGCCTGTCCGGTTAACAGGTTGCCGCCGATCCTCAGCATGCGCGGCGGCGCCCAGCGCGAGTTGTTGCCGACCCGGTCGAGGATGCAGTAGGTCACTTCCAGGCGCAGGTCCTCGCCGGCTTCGAGAATCACCGACGGCGGTATCCACACCTGGATCGGCCGTCCGACGCCCTCGGTCGCGACGGGCGGCAGGTCCATCCGCACATCGCCCCAGCGCACCGTGATCGCGTCGCCCTCGGCCATGTTCAGGTAGGGCTGGATGGTCAGCGGCACACCGCGCTTGACCTGCCCCGGGTTCACGCCCTGACGGCAGATGGTGCCGGGCAGCACGGCTTGCGCCAGGTGCTGGTTCTCGTCGTTGCACAACGGCGGCGGCTGCCCGCCGGGACAGTCCAGCTTCACCTGCGCCGACGCGCTGGCCGACAGCGCCGGGCTGCGCCCCACCTGCATGATCCGGTAGTGGGCATGGGCCGGGCCGTTGACCACGAAGCTTTCCGGCACCCGCAGCCTGACCGGTTCGCCGACACAGGCGTCCGTGAGCACATGGGAGGCGACGTAGCAGTCGTTCCAGAACAGTTCGATCAGGTCGCCGGCATCCATCCCGGGATACGGGGCGACTTCGACCAGCAAATGGGCGGCGGCGGCCAAACCGATGCCGCCGTGGCGGGCCGACGTCAGGTTCGGCGCGGCCATTTCGGGGATGTGCGAAGCGAAGGGCATGGGGTTCTCTCCTTGAGACCTTGCAGCGAAGTCCGTTTCTGAAAGTTCGGGCGGTTTGAATGCTCAGGTCATGAAACAGTGTCGGGTTGATCGATGTTTATGTCGCCTTGATGAAGTAACGGGCAACGGTGGCGACTAGATAAAAGTTCGCCGAAAGAGCTGTCAATAGAGGCAATCGGTGATTTTAAAAATTGCGGACTAATCAGAAAGCTCCTACATCAACAGCGCAATTTGCCTGGCCTGCGGAGTGAATTCGGCCACAGGACAGGGCTATTTTGGCGGTTTCAGCGCATGTCTGGCCATGCACCTGTATGGAGGGTGTTTAGCGGATGCCGGGCACGGAATATCTGTTGCAGAACATATATATGTGCCGCATCGGAACAAGTTGATTGCTGTAGGGAGAAAGGAGAGAGAGCGAAACTTCCGTCCATGGAAGTTTGCGGTTGTTGCGGATCGGTGAGGTCAGCCGTTGTTTCTGAACTTGCTGAGGAACTGTCGCGTGCGTTCTTCCTTCGGATCGGCGAACAGGGCCTTGGCCTCACCTTGCTCGACGATCACGCCCTTGTCGAAGAACACCACACGGTTGGCCACGTCACGGGCGAACGCCATTTCGTGGGTGACGATGACCATTGTGCGTTTCTCCTCGGCGAGGCCGCGGATGGTCGCCAGCACTTCGCCCACCAGTTCCGGATCCAGGGCCGAGGTCGGCTCGTCGAACAGGATCACTTCCGGCTCCATCGCCAGCGCCCGGGCGATCGCCACGCGCTGTTGCTGGCCACCGGACAGGCGCCGCGGATAGGCGTCTTCCTTGCCCGCCAGGCCGACCTTGGCCAGCAGCTTGCGGCCCAGGGCGATGGCATCGGCGCGGGGCGTCTTCTTGACCACGGTCGGGCCTTCGATGACGTTCTCCAGGGCGGTGCGGTGAGGGAACAGGTTGAAGTTCTGGAACACGAAGCCCACGTGCTGGCGCAGGTTGCGCACCAGGCCTTGCTGCTGGTTCAGCGGACGGCCGGTATCGATCTCGATGTCGCCGACCTTGATCCGGCCGCTGGTGGGTTGCTCAAGGAAGTTCAGGCAGCGCAGGAACGTGGTCTTGCCCGAGCCGCTGGGACCGATGATCGCCACGACCTCGCCTTCCTTCACCTTAAGGTCGATGCCGTTGAGCACGGTCTGACCCTTGAACTGCTTTGTCAGTTTTTCCACGACAATCATGGGGTCAGGACTCCTGGTCGTGCCGATTGACCCGCTCTTCCAACTTGTTCTGCAGGTGCGACAGCACCGTGGCCAGAACCCAGTAGATCAGCGCGGCGGCAAGATACATGGTGAACACTTCGAAGGTGCGGGCGGTGATCAGCTGCGCCTGGCGGAACAGCTCCGGCACCTGGATGGTGGCGGCCAGCGCGGTGTCCTTGACCAGCGAAATGAAGCTGTTGCCCAGCGGCGGCAATGCCGTGCGCATCGCCTGCGGCAGGATGGCCCGGCGCAGGGTCTGCGCGCGGGTCATGCCGATGCTGGCCGCCGCTTCCCACTGGCCGCGCTCGATCGAGCCGATGGCGGCACGCAGGATCTCGCAGGCGTAGGCGGCCATGTTCAGCGAGAAGCCGATCAGGGCCGCCGGCAGCGGATCCAGTTCCACACCCAGTTGCGGCAAGCCGTAATAGATCACGAACAGCTGCACCAGCAACGGCGTGCCGCGAAAGAACGACACGTAGATGCGGGCCAGCCAGCTGACCGACTTGAAGCGCGACAGGCGCATCAGTGCCAGGCCGAAGCCCAGCAGCAGACCGAAGAACATGCCGCCCAGGCTAAGGATGACCGTGTAGTACGCGCCCTTGAGCAGGAAGGGCGCGGAGTCCAGCGCGAGTTGGAAAGCTGCTTCCATTATTTCGTGACGTCAGCGTTGAAGTACTTTTCCGAGAGCTTCTGCAGCGTGCCGTCGGCGCGCAGTTCGTCGAGGGCCTTGTTCACCGCCGTCAGCAGTTCCGGCTCGCCCTTGCGCAGCGCGATGCCCGATTCCTGACGGGAGAACGCCTGGCCTGCGGCCACGGTCTTCGGTGCCTTCTTGGCGTATTCCAGAGCAGCCAGACGGTCGATCAGGATGGCGTCGGTGCGGCCGTTGTTCAGGTCGGCGAACTTGGTCGGATCATCGTCGTAGGTGCGCACGTCGGCGCCCGGCACGTTGGCCCGCACCCATTGCTCGTAGTTGGTGCCCAGGCCCACGCCGACCTTCTTGCCGGACAGGTCGGCGGCGGTCTTGATGTTCAGCGCCGCTTCCTTGTCCTTCAGCACCAGCGCCTGGATCCCGGACACGGTGTAGGGCTCGGAGAAGTCGTATTTCTTCTTGCGCTCGTCGGAGATGGTTACCTGGTTGACCACGACGTCCAGACGCTTGGATTCCAGGGCCGCGAGGATGCCGTCCCACTTGGTCGGCTGGATCTTGGCCTTCACGCCCAGCTTTTTCGCCAGGGCTTCGGAGAGTTCGACCTCGAAGCCGGCCAGCTTGCCGTCGGGATCGACGAAGGAGAACGGTGGGTAGGTGCCTTCCAGGCCGACGTTGATGACGCCTTTGTCCTTGATCTGCTTCAGTTGCTCACCGGCGGCTGCGTGGCCGATCAGGCCGGCGCTCAGCGCCAGGCCCAGCGAACCCACCAGCAGGTTGCGACGTAGTGCGGAAAAATTCATGACATGCCCCTGTGTTTTCTTATGGAAGACGCTTAAGGAAAGTTGGCGAATCCGGGAATTGGACGACTGCGCTATCGTGCCCTAAAGCAGCTTATGCGTCTCCCGCGAAATTCGCCTGCGGGGAGACTATATGATTGCTCGCTTAGAATTGAAAATAATGGTTTTTATTTTTGTTATTTCAAATTCGAATATATGCGCAGCCTGCTGCGGCGAGGGATCCGGCTCCCTCGCCGCGGGCCTTACAGGAAGTCCTTGTAGGCGAACAGCGCCGGTGCGCCGCCGGTGTGCAGGAAGATCACCGGGCCGTCGTCGAAGCGCCCGCGGCCGATGCCGTCGAGCAGGCCGGCCATGGCCTTGCCGGTATAGACCGGGTCGAGCAGCACGCCTTCCTGGCTGGCCAAAAGCTTCACCGCCGCCAGGGTGCCGGCGTTCGGTTCGCCGTAGCGCGGGCCGAAGTACTCGTCCCACAGGCGCACCTTGAAACTGTCCGGCAGCGCCACGCCCAGCAGGTCGGCGGTACGTTCGGCCAGGCCCTGCACTTTCGGGCGCTGGTCCTCTTCGCTGCGCGAGACGGTCACGCCGATCACCGGCAGCGCCGGCAATGCTTCGTTCAAGGCCAGGGCCAGGCCGCTGTGGGTGCCGGCGCTGCCGGAGGCCAGCACCACGGCGGCGAAGTCGAGGCCGGTGTCCTTGATCTGTTCGGCCAGTTCCAGGCCGGCCCGCACGTAACCCAACGCGCCGAGGGCGTTGGAGCCGCCGATGGGCACCAGGTACGGCTTCTTGCCGTTGCTGCGCAGGCGCACGGCGAGGGCCGCCAGTTGCTCGTCGGCATTGTCGAGGTTGTCGACCAGCTCGACCTTGGCGTCGAACAGATCCAGCAACAGGCGGTTGCCGTTGCCGGTGTAGTCGCCGTCGTCGGTGCCCAGCGGGTTCTCCAGCAGCGCCACGCAGCCCAGGCCCAGCTTGGCGGCGATCGCGGCGGTCTGGCGCACGTGGTTCGATTGCAGGGCGCCGGCGGTGATCAAGGTGTCGGCGCCCTGGGCGAGGGCGTCGGCGGCGAGGTATTCGAGCTTGCGCAGTTTGTTGCCGCCCATGGCCAGCGGGGTCAGGTCGTCGCGCTTGAAGTAGATGTCGCGGCCCAGCCAGGCGGAAAGGCGTTCGAGTTTTTCCAGGGGAGTGGGTTGGCCGAGCAGGTCGAGACGATGGAAGCGGTCCAGCTGTTGTTTGATCATGGGCCTGTACTGGCGGAGGAAGATCACAGGACTATAGGCATGGCGTTTTGGCGGGGCAACCGTCAATCGCTTATAGCCAAACGTGCTTAGGCCAGCACTATCGGTTCTTAATTCGCGCTTGGGGCCATGCCGTAAAGTAGTCGCCGTTGAGGCGGCCCGACAGTCCGGCCGCCGGTGAGGAGTCTTTACCGTGAGCGAGCGTTCCAGCCATTGGCAACTGCAGACCATCGTCAGCCAACTGCGTACCGCGCGGGATCTGTGGCGTACCCAGAACGGCCGGGCCACCGGCGAACAGGGCGGGCGCGAACTGCCCTCCCGCGCAGCGATGGCGGAGATCCTCGAGGCCCTGTGCGGGGCGTTGTTCCCGATGCGGCTGGGGCCTGTGGACCTGCGTGAGGAAAGCGAGGACTTCTATGTCGGCCATACCCTCGACGTCGCCCTGAATGCCTTGCTCGTCCAGGCGCGGCTCGAACTGCGCTACGTCGCCCGCCACAGCGCCCAGGCCGACACCGAGGTCGAGTCCCGCGCGATCCGCATCGTCCAGGACTTCGCCCTGGCCCTGCCGGGCCTGCGCAGCCTGCTCGACACCGACGTGCTGGCGGCCTACCACGGCGATCCGGCGGCGCGCAGCGTCGACGAGGTGCTGCTGTGCTACCCGGGCATCCTGGCGGTGATCCACCATCGCCTGGCCCATCACCTGTACCGCGCGGGCCTGCCGCTGCTGGCGCGGATCAGCTCGGAGATCGCTCACTCGGCCACCGGCATCGACATCCACCCCGGCGCGCAGATCGGCCCGAGCTTCTTCATCGACCACGGCACCGGCGTGGTGATCGGCGAAACCGCGATCATCGGCGAGCGGGTGCGGATCTACCAGGCGGTGACCCTGGGCGCCAAGCGCTTTCCGGCGGACGAGGACGGCCAACTGCAGAAGGGCCATCCGCGCCACCCGATCGTCGAGGACGACGTGGTGATCTACGCCGGGGCGACCATCCTGGGGCGCATCACCATCGGCCAGGGCTCGACCATCGGCGGCAACGTGTGGCTGACCCGCAGCGTACCGGCCGGCAGCAACCTGACCCAGGCCAACCTGCAGCACGACGACGGGACGCAGAAGTGACGGCGCACTCCGCTTGAAGGCCCTGCGGCGCCTTGACCGGCGCCGTCGCGGGCCCGTCGAACGGACTCAGGCCGGCCCGGATAGTGGCACCCGGCCAATTCGCCACTGAACGAATCCCTCCGAACCTGCGTCATAACCCTCCTTGAGCCCGCAGGGGCGAGCGACCGCTCGGCCTTGCGATTAGTCCTTAGCGTGCTATCCATGTTTAACTTGAACGTTCATTCAAGTTAAACCGGCAGTCCGCTGCCCGCTCACAACAGGAGGCTTGCCTTTGCTGAGTCCGATCATTTCAGCCATGTTCCACCCCTTCGAGGTGCACCGTCCATGAGTGCATCGTCCACCCCCGCCAGCGCCCAGGTGCGCATGAACCCGCCGGTGTTCTGGTTCGCCGCGACGGTCATCCTGCTGTTCGGCCTCGTCGTGATTTCCCTGCCGGAGGCGGCCGGCGCCTGGCTGCTGAAGGCCCAGGACTGGGCGGCCAACACGGTCGGCTGGTACTACATGCTGGCGATGACCCTGTATCTGGTCTTCGTGGTGGTCACCGCGCTGTCTGGCTACGGCAAGATCAAGCTCGGTGCCGACCACGACGAGCCCGAATTCAGTTACCTGTCCTGGGCCGGCATGCTGTTCGCCGCCGGGATCAGCATCACCCTGTTTTTCTTCTGCGTGTCGGAACCCCTGACCCACATGCTCCAGCCGCCCCAGGGCGAGGCCGGCACGGCGGACGCCGCGCGCCAGGCGATGCAGATCCTGTTCCTGCACTGGGGCCTGCACGGCTGGGGCGTGTTCGCCTTCGTCGGCATGGCGCTGGCGTACTGCGCGTACCGCCACAACCTGCCGCTGGCGTTGCGCTCGGCGCTCTATCCGCTGATCGGCAAACGCATCAACGGCCCCATCGGCTACGCGGTGGACGGCTTCGGCATCATCGCCACGGTGTTCGGCCTCGGCGCGGACATGGGCTTCGGCGTGCTGCACCTCAACTCCGGCCTGGACTACCTGTTCGGCATCGCCCATACCCAGTGGATCCAGGTCGGCCTGATCGTCCTGATGATGGGCGCGGCGATCACCGTCGCCGTGTCCGGGGTCGACAAGGGCGTGCGGGTGATGTCCGACATCAACATGCTGCTGGCCTGCGCGCTGCTGCTGTTCGTGCTGTTCGCCGGGCCCACCCAGCACCTGCTCAACACCCTGATCCAGAACCTGGGCGATTACCTCGGCGCGCTGCCGACCAAGAGCTTCGACCTCTACGCCTACGACAAGCCCAGCGACTGGCTCGGCGGCTGGACCGTGTTCTACTGGGCCTGGTGGATCGCTTGGTCGCCGTTCGTGGGCCTGTTCATCGCGCGGATCTCCCGGGGCCGCACCATCCGCGAATTCGTCTTCGGCGTGCTGCTGATTCCGTTGGGCTTCACCCTGGCGTGGATGTCGATCTTCGGCAACAGCGCCATCGACCAGGTGCTCAACCACGGCATGGAGGCCCTCGGCCTGTCGGCCATCGACGACCCGTCGATGACCCTCTACCTGCTGCTGGAGACCTACCCGTGGAGCAAGACCGTCATCGCGGTGACGGTGTTCATCAGCTTCGTGTTCTTCGTCACCTCCGCCGACTCCGGCACCGTGGTGCTCTCGACCCTGTCGGCCAAGGGCGGCGGCCCGGACGAGGACGGGCCGAAATGGCTGCGGGTGTTCTGGGGCGCGATGACGGCGCTGATCACCAGCGCGCTGCTGTTCTCCGGCAGCATCGATGCGCTGAAGTCGGCGGTGGTGCTGACCTCACTGCCGTTCTCGTTGATCCTGCTGCTGATGATGTGGGGGCTGCACAAGGCGTTCTACCTGGAGTCGCAGAAGCAGATCGCGCAATTGCATTCGCTGGCGCCGGTGTCCGGTTCGCGGCGCGGCAAGGGTGGCTGGCGGCAGCGCCTGAGCCAGGCGGTGCATTTCCCGTCGCGGGACGAGGTGTACCGGTTCATGGACAGCACCGTGAAGCCGGCCATCGAAGAGGTGACGGCGGTGTTCGTCGAGAAGGGTCTGCATGTGGTCACGCAGCCGGATCCGGCCCACGACAGCGTCAGCCTGGAGATCGGCCACGGCGAACTGCACCCGTTCATCTACCAGGTGCAGATGCGCGGCTATTTCACGCCGTCGTTCGCCCGGGGCGGCATGGGTTCCAAGCAGCTCAACAACCGCCGCTACTACCGCGCCGAAGTGCACTTGAGCGAGGGCAGCCAGGACTACGACCTGGTGGGCTACACCAAGGAGCAGATCATCAACGACATCCTCGACCAGTACGAACGGCACATGCAGTTCCTGCACCTGGTGCGTTGAGCCCGGCGGGCGCCGGGGCGGTCTCAGGCCTCGGCGCTCAGCACCATGAACAGCACCATCGCCGCCACCGGCACGCCGAACACGGCGCTGCCGACCATCAGTTCGGTGCTCAGCGTCTGCTTGCCGTGCACCATGCCGACCGCGCCGTTGATCACCGTCAGCGCCAGCCACAGGGCGGCGAAGCCGTAGGCCAGGGTCTGGCGGGAAAAGCCGATGCGTTCGCCGATGTACAGCATCAGCGCCAGCAGGAGCAGGCCGAAGGTGATGATGATGGTGGTGTGCATGAGAGGCTGCCTGTCGGTGTCGTTTCGCCTGGGCGGATCCCATCGCCAGCCAGCCGGCGACGGGGCCGCTGCGGGCCTGTTCAGAGCATAGTCAAACCAGCCCGCCGTTGGCCCGCAGGATCTGTCCGTTGACCCAGTCCGCCGCCGGGCTCGCCAGGAACGACACCACCCGGGCAATGTCCTCCGGCTGCCCCAGGCGTTCCAGCGGCGGCATCTTCGCGTAGGTCTGGATCTGCTCCTCGCTCTTGCCGTGCAGGAACAGCTCGGTGGCCACCGGCCCCGGCGCCACGGCGTTGACCGTGACGTTGCGCCCGCGCATTTCCTTGGCGAACACCTGGGTCAGCGATTCCACTGCCGCCTTGCTGGCGATGTACACCGCGTAGCCCGGCAGGTTGAGGCCGACGGTGCTGCTGGAGAAGTTGATGATCCGTCCGCCGTCGTTCAGCCGAGCCGCCGCCTCGCGCATCGTGTTGAAGGTGCCGCGGGCGTGGATGTTGAAGGTCTGCTCGAACAACTCGTCGCTGTGCTGGGCCAGCGGCAGCACCTTGAGGATGCCGGCGTTGTTCACCAGCACGTCGACCTTGCCCAGGTGCGCTTCGGTCTCGTCGAACAGGCGCCGCACGTCGGCGGCGTCGGCCACGTCGCCCTGGATGGCCATGGCCCGGTGGCCGGCCTGGCGCAGTTCGACGACAAGCCGGGAAGCTTCGTCGGCGCTGTTGGCGTAATTGACGGCGACGGCGAAACCGTCCTCGGCCAATTGCTTGGCGATCACCGCGCCGATGCCGCGGGAGGCGCCGGTCACGAGGGCGACTTTCGAAGTGTGCTGGGTCATGGCTGTGTTCCTGTGTGCGGGGGAAGTGGGAGTCATTTCACCTGTTTGCCTGTGCTGGATAAATGCCGCAAAGTTGCCTTGACTGTTCAACATCCGCCAACAATCGAAGGCCGGGAGCCCGCCGTGGATCAAGTCAAAGCGATGAAGGCGTTCGTGCGGATCTACGAGCGCAGCAGCTTCACCCAGGCCGCCGCCGACCTGAACCTGCCCCGGGCCACCCTGACCCACATCCTCAACCAGTTTGAAGCCTGGCTCGGCACGCGCCTGCTGGAGCGCAGCACGCGCAAGGTGCGTCCGACCCTGGACGGCGAGGCTTATTACCGGCGTTGCGTGCAGTTGCTTGCGGAGCTGGAGGACGCCGAACTGGCGTTCCGCAGCGTGGTGCCGAAGGGGCGGCTGCGGGTCGATATGCAAGGTACGTTGGCCCGGCATTTCGTGATCCCGGCGTTGCCGCAGTTCATGGCGCGCTACCCGGACATCGAACTGTCGATCAGCGAGGCCGACCGCTTCGTCGACCTGATCGCCGAAGGCGTCGATTGCGTGCTGCGCGCCGGCACCCTCGGCGACTCGACGCTGATCGGCAAGCGCGTGGCCAGCCTGCGGCAGATCACCTGCGCCAGCCCCGCCTACCTGCGCAGGTTCGGCGAGCCCCGCAGCCTGGCCGACCTGAAAGACCATCGCGCGGTGAACTACGTCTCGCGCAGCACCACCCGGGTGTTTCCCTTCGAATTCATGGTCGACGGCGAACGCACGGAGGTCGCCATCGACGGGGCGGTCTCGGTGTCCGGCGCCGAGATCTACGCGGCCTCCGCCATCGCCGGCCTGGGCCTGATCCAGTGCCCGCACTACCGCATGCAGAGCCAGATCGACCAGGGCCTGATACGGGAAGTCCTGCCCGACACGCCGCCGCCACCGATGCCGGTGTCGGTGCTGTACCCGCACAACCGGCACCTGTCGCCGCGGGTACGGGTGTTCGTGGACTGGTTGAGCGAGGTCTTTGCACAGGTTTCCCGTTAGGCCGAAGGTCTTGAGGCGTTTTGGCTGGCGCCATCGTCAGCAGGTCGACAAGGATCTGTGAAGACGGGGTGGCGGCGTCTTTTCCCTTCCTGATGTGAAACGATTCAGCCATAGGTCGAATCCGAGGTGGGCAGGGGCCCGCTTGGGCGTATGCTGAGCAGCTTCGGTCTGTCAAAGCACCGCTGCACCGGCGGTCGCTGCGCAACCGAGCGGGAGCCAGCTCCCTCGCCACAGGAAATGTCCGACCGACGATGGCTGAAACTCAATCTAGAGAGGATTCGATGACTTACACCGCTGCCGAAAACCGCTACGACACCCTCCCTTACCGCCGCGTGGGCCGCAGCGGCCTGGTGTTGCCGGCGCTGTCCCTGGGCCTGTGGCACAACTTCGGCGACAGCACGCCGATCGACACCCAGCGTGCCTTGCTGCGCACGGCGTTCGACCTGGGGATCAACCACTTCGACCTGGCCAACAACTACGGCCCGCCCTACGGCAGCGCCGAGATCAACTTCGGCCGCCTGCTGCGCGAAGACTTCAAGGGCTACCGCGACGAGCTGATCATCTCCAGCAAGGCCGGTTGGGACATGTGGCCGGGCCCTTACGGCCAGGGCGGCGGTTCGCGCAAGTACGTGCTGGCCAGCCTCGACCAGAGCCTGCAACGGCTGGGCGTGGACTACGTGGACATCTTCTATTCCCACCGCTTCGATCCGGACACCCCGCTGGAGGAGACCGCCGGCGCCCTCGCCACCGCCGTGCAGCAGGGCAAGGCGCTGTACGTCGGCATCTCTTCGTATTCCGGGGTGAAGACCCGCGAAATCGCCGCGCTGCTCAAGGAGTGGAAAGTGCCGCTGCTGATCCACCAGCCGGCCTACAACCTGCTCAACCGCTGGGTGGAAAAGGACCTGCTCGACACCACCGACGAACTCGGCACCGGGGTAATCGCCTTCACCCCGCTGGCGCAGGGCCTGTTGACAGACAAGTACCTCAATGGCGTGCCGGCGGATGCGCGGGTCAACCGTCCGGGCGGCGGTTCGCTGCAGGCGTCGCACCTGTCCGAGGCCAACATCGCCCATGTGCGGGCGCTGAACGAGATCGCCAAGCGTCGTGGCCAGAGCCTGGCGCAACTGGCGCTGGCCTGGACGCTGCGCGATCCGCGGGTGACCTCGGCGCTGATCGGCGCGAGCCGGCCGGAGCAGATCATCGAGAACGTCGGGGCGCTGAAGAACCTGAGCTTCAGCGCTGAAGAGCTGGCTGAAATCGATCGGTTCGCCCAGGAGGGCGGGATCAATCTGTGGGAGAAGCCGTCGACGGCCGAGTAAGCGTCAGGCGCCGGATCCTGCGGCGCCTGTCACACCGTCATCGCCAGCCTGCTGGCGATGGGGCCGGAACCGGCGACGCAGCCGTCAGCGAAAGAACGGCACATCCCCCAACACCGTCGCCCGCTGCATCACCCGCCGGGCGGGGCGGTAGTCGTCCACTGCGTAATGCTGGGTCACGCGGTTGTCCCAGAACGCGATGTCGTCCTTCTGCCAGCGCCAGCGGATGGTGAATTCCGGCCGGGTGGCGTGGGCGAACAGGAACTTGAGGATCGCCTCGCTTTCGGTCTCCGACAGTTCATTGATCTTCGAGGTGAAGCCTTCGTTGACGAACAGCGAGCGGCGCCCGCTCACCGGGTGGGTGCGGATCACCGGGTGCGACAGCGGCGGGTTCTTGCGCCGTGCCTCTTCCCACTGCGCCAGCGCTTCGGGCGTGTTGCCGTAGCGCTCCAGCGGAAACGAGCGGGTGAAGTCATGGGTGGCGGTCAGCCCTTCGAGCAGGGCCTTCACCGGCGCCGACAGCGCTTCATAGGCCGCGATGCCGCTGGCCCACAGGGTGTCGCCGCCGTACTCCGGCAGGAGCTTGGCGCTGAGCACCGCGCCCATCGCCGGGGTCGGCAGGAAGGTCACGTCGGTGTGCCAGATTGCGTTGTCGCGCACGTCGGTGACGGCGGTGTCGAGGATCAGCACTTCGGGCTGTTCCGGCACGTTGGGGTAGATCGGGTGGATGTGCAGGTCGCCGAAGTACGCGGCGAAGCGCGCCTGCTGCGCAGGCTCGATGGGCTGGTTGCGGAAGAACAGCACCTGGTGCTTGAGCAGCGCCTGGCCGATGGCGTCGCGCTGCTCCTGGCTCAATGGCTGGCTGATGTCGACGCCGCTGATCTGCGCGCCGAGGGCCGGGCTTAAGGGAACGATGTTCAGGTCGCTCATGGTGTTCTCATCAATATTCGGTGGAGGGCTGTTCAAGCGGTGGGAGCGACTGTCTGCGGTGCCCGGGCTGGCGCCATCGCCAGCAGGCCGGCTCCCGCAAGGGAAAAAGTCAGTGGGCCTGGCCGTGCCACGGCACCAGTCTGCGTTGCAGGGCGCGCAGGCCCATTTCCATGGCGAAGGCGATCAGGGCGATGACCAGGATCCCCAGCACCACCACGTCGGTCACCAGGAACTGCGCCGCCGACTGCACCATGAAACCCAGCCCGCTGGTGGCGGCGATCAGTTCGGCGGCGACCAGGGTCGACCAGCCAACGCCAAGGCCGATGCGGATGCCGGTGAGGATGTCCGGCAGGGCGCTGGGCAGGATCACATGGCGGATCAGTTGCCCGCGGGTGGCGCCCAACGACTGGGCGGCCCGCAGCTTGGCCGGGTCGACCGTGCGTACGCCGGTGGCGGTGGCGATCGCGATCGGCGCGAAGATCGCCAGGTAGATCAGCAGCACTTTCGACACCTCGCCGATGCCGCACCAGATCACGATCAGCGGCAGGTAGGCGAGCGGCGGGATCGGCCGGTAGAACTCGATCAGCGGATCGAGCACGCCGCGGGCGATGCGGTTGGCGCCGATGGCGATGCCCACCGGCACGGCGGTCAGGATGGCGAAGCCCAGACCCAGGCCGATGCGGCTCAAGCTGGCGCCCAGGTGCTGCCACAGGGTCGAGTCCATGTAGCCGCTGGTGGCCAGCAACCAGCCCTTTTGCAGTACGGCGGCGGGCGGCGGCAGGAACAGCGGTTCGATCAGGCCGGTGGCGGTCACCGCCCACCAGGCCAGCAGCAGGGCGAACAGGGTCAGCACACTGATCCAGCGGGTGCTCAGGCTGCGCCGCACCGCAATGGACGTCGAGGGTTTGGAAGGTTTCACCGTGGCGGCGGAAACGTCGTAGCTGCTCATGCGCGCTCCTGTAGCCGGACGGCGTTGCGTTGGGAGAACACTTTGCCGAGCACGTGTTCGCGGGTTTCGATGAAGCGCGGGTCGGACTTGATCGACCGCGCCGGTTCGCCGGCGGCGTAGCGCTGGCCGAAGTCCAGGTGCAGGCGTTCGACGATCTGCCCGGGGTTGGGCGCCAGCAGGATCAGGTCGGTGGCGAGGAACACCGCCTCTTCGATGTCGTGGGTGATCAGGAACACCGGTTTGGCGGTGCGTTGCCAGACTTGCAGCAGCAGTTCCTGCATCTGTTCGCGGGTGAAGGCGTCGAGGGCGCCGAAGGGTTCGTCCATCAGCAGCACGCGCGGATCGGCGGCCAGGGCGCGGGCCAGGCCGACACGCTGCTTCTGGCCGCCGGAGAGTTGCCAGACGCGGCGGCTCTCGAAACCGGCCAGGTCCACCAGCGCGAGCATTTCCCGGGCGCGCCGCTCGCGCTTGTCCCGGGGCACGCTGGCCAGTTCGAGCCCGAAGGCCACATTGGCCAGCACGTCCTGCCAGGGCAGCAGGGCGTCGTCCTGGAACACCACGCCGCGTTCGGCGCCCGGCCCCTTGACCGGCACGCCGTCGAGGGTGATGCGCCCGGCGCTGGGGTCGACGAAACCGGCGATCAGGTTCAACAGCGAAGTCTTGCCGCTGCCGGACGGGCCGAGGGCCACCAGCAGTTGCCGGGGGCCGAGGGTCAGGGAAATATCCGACAGCACCGGTTCCGGGCTGCCGGGGTACTGTGCGCTGATGCGCTCCAGCGAAAGCAAGGCCATCGCGGTCGACTCCCGATCAGTTGGTGATGTACTGGGCGCTGACGTACGGCGCGTAGTCCGGCAGCACGGCCTCGACCTTGCCTTGCTCCTTTAGGAACACGGCGGTGTCGGTGATGGCCTTGGTGGTCGGCGCGCCGAGGTCGTTGACCTGATCCGCCGCCAGCGGGTAGACGTTGCCTTGCAGCAGCAGCGGAATGTCGCTGGCCTTGGCGCCGGACAGCTTCACCAGCTTGTCGACGTTGCTCGTGTCGGCGAGCCAGGCTTTCGGATCCTTGCGGTAGTCGGCGTAGGCGTCGAGGGTGACCTTGGCGAACGCGGTGACGATCTCCGGATGCTTCTGCGCGAAGTCCTTGCGCACGATCCACGCATCGAAGGTCGGCGCGCCGAACTTGGCCAGCTCGCCGGAGGTGATCAGCACCTTGCCGTTTTCCTTGGCCACGCCCAGGGCAGGATCCCAGACGTAGGTGGCGTCGATGTCACCGCGTTTCCACGCGGCGATGATCGCCGGCGGCGCGAGGTTGAGCACGGTGACTTTCGACGGGTCGATGTTCCAATGCTTCAGGGCGGCCAGCAGGCTGTAGTGGCCGGTGGAAACGAACGGCACGGCGATTTTCTTGCCCACCAGGTCCTGCGGTGTCTTGATGCCTGCGCCGTCGCGGGCGACCAGCGCTTCGGCGGCGCCGATCTGGGTGGCGATGAGGAATGTCTCCACCGGCACCTTGCGGGTGACCGCCGCGGTCAGCGGGCTTGAGCCGAGGTAGCCGATCTGCACGTCGCCGGAGGCGATGGCGGCGATGATGTCGGCGCCGTTGTCAAACTTGCGCCAGCTGATGTCGGCCTTGGTGGCCTTCTCGTAGGCGCCGTCGGCCTGGGCGACTTTCGCCGGGTCGACGGTGGTCTGGTAGGCGACGGTGAGGTCGGCGGCCTGGGCCAGGAAGCTTGCGGCGGCCAGGGTGGCCACCGCCAGCAGGCGAAGCGGGACATTCAGTTTCATGGGAGAGCTCCTTGTCAGGCCACCGGTCGTCGGCGTGAAAGGAGACTAAATGATCTAAGAATCTAAAAATAAATAACTTTTTAGAATTAACTTATGAGCGGAAAAATCTAAAGGGCCGCCAGGATTCCGCCACCGCGAGCAGGTGCGGCGGCATCACCGCCGTCACCTGTGGGAGCGAGCCTGCTCGCGACAGAATCCGCAGGATCCTCGCAGGCTAGTTGCTGATCGCCAGGATGCTCGCCTGGTAGGCCCCGACGAACACGTCGAAATCGCCGACCTCGTTCTGTTCCAGCTCCGCCTGCTGCTCCAGCGACGAGTGCGCCAGCGCTTCGAACCGGGCCTGCTCCTCGGCGGCAAGGGGCTCGCTGCGGAAGAAATCGGCATGGGCCTGGCTCTGGCGCAGGGAGAACTGCGCGAAGCTTTCCTTGTGCGCGGCCATCGCCGCCAGCACCTGGGCCGACGGCGTCAGCGACGGGTCGCTGACCTTGGCTCGCTGCGCGTCCAGCGCCTTGCCGTGGGCATCGCTGCCCTGGCTGCGGTCCAGCAGGGCCGCCAGCGGCGCGATGTGCTCCAGCAGTTCGCTCGCCCATTGCTTCATGTCCACCGGCTGTCCGTCACGCTGCAGCTGCAGGCCGGGACGGCGGCCTTCCTTGACCACGCTGAGGAAGTTCGACGTGGCGTTGCCGCAGCTGGTGCTGGTCAGCAGCGGGCTGTCGTTGAGCGCGCAGTACAGCAGGAACGCGTCGAGGAAACGCGCCTCGGTGACGTCGATGCCCATCGGCAGGAACGGGTTGATGTCCAGGCAGCGCACTTCGACGTACTGGATCCCGCGGGCCATCAGCGCCTGGATCGGCCGTTCGCCGGTGTAGGTCACGCGTTTGGGGCGGATGTTGGAGTAGTACTCGTTTTCGATCTGCAGGATGTTGGTGTTCAGCTGCACCCACTCGCCGTCCTGGTGCGTGCCGATCTCGACGTACGGCGCATACGGCGTGGCGACGGCCTTGCGCAGGCTGTCGGTGTAGCTGGACAGATCGTTGTAGCACGGCGTCAGGCCGGCCTGGGCATTGCTCTGGTAACCCAGGTCGCTCATGCGCAGGCTGGTGGCGTAGGGCAGGTACAGGGTGTCCGGATCGAGCTGTTCGAGCTGGTGCGGGCGGCCGCGCAGGAAGCCTGCGTCCAGCGCAGGCGAGGCGCCGAACAGGTACATCAGCAGCCAGCTGTAGCGGCGGAAATTGCGGATCAGGGCGATGTAGGACGCGGACTGGAAGTCGCGGTCGCTGCCTTCGAAGCCCTCGGTCTGCTTGAGCAGCGGCCAGAGCCCTTCCGGCAGGGAGAAGTTGTAGTGGATCCCGGCAATGCACTGCATGGTCTTGCCGTAGCGCAGCGCCAGGCCCTGACGGTAGACGTACTTGAGCCGACCGATGTTGGAGGTGCCGTAGTACGCGATCGGGATGTCTTCTTCGGCCGGCAGCGGGCACGGCATCGACGGGCTCCACAGGTACTCGTTGCCGAGCTTGCTGTAGGCGAAGCGGTGGATGCGCTCCAGGCTGGCCAGGGTGTCGGCCGGGTCGGGCAGGGCAGGCGTGATGAACTCCAGCAGCGACTCGGAATAGTCGGTGGTGATCTGTTCGTTGGTCAGCGCGGAACCCAGGGCCTCGGGATGCGGCGTCTGCGCCAGGCGGCCCTCGCCGGTCACGCGCAGGCATTCACGTTCGATGCCGTGCAGGCACTGCTCGAGCAGGGAGAGGTTGGCGCGCTCGCCGAGCAGGGCCAGGCGGCGGTTGAGAAGTTCGCTCAATTTGGATTCCTTCACGCGTCAGTCGCCCCAATATGGGGGTGGGCAGGACGGTCTACAAGGGTGAAGTTGAAACTGGCGTTTTCGCCTGGTTTTGGAGCGGCAGGCCGTTTGCCGGTCAGTCAAGAACTGCACATTCCCTGTGGGAGCGAGCCTGCTCGCGAAGGCGGTGTGTCAGCCAGCACTTTCGTTGCTGATGCACCCTCTTCGCGAGCAGGCTCGCTCCCACAGGTTTCGTTGCGCCGAAATTAACCCAAATCGGTGACGGCTAGCTACAGGACAGCGAACGTGCCTTGCGCTTTTGCGACCAGCTTGTCGCCCTGCATCACGTCGGCCTCGACCACCAGCGTGCGCCGGCCCGGGTGGATCACCCGGGCCGTGCACAGCACCTCGCCGTCGGACACGGCGCGGATGTAGTTGATCTTGCACTCGATGGTCGCGCTCTGCTGGTCGAAGCCGTGGGTGCTGGAGCAAGCCAGCCCCATGGCGATGTCGACCAGGCTGAACAGCGCGCCGCCGTGCAGCTTGCCGCCGCGGTTGCGCAGCGGCGGCTCCAGCGCCAGGGCGACTTGCGCCACCCCGGTCTCCAGGCTGTGCAGACGGCAGCCCAACAGCTTGAAGAACGCGCTCTCGACGAGCCCGGCGGGAATGTCCATCACTTCTTCTTCAACTGCTTGGCGTTGGCGAACAGGGACGCCATGGCGTTGTTGGCCGGTGCGGCGGTGGCGGTTTCCTTGCGCGGCGCGTTGTTCGAACCCTGGCGCGGCGCCGAGCCCGGACGCGAGCCGCGGGCGCCGTCGATCTTCTCGCCCGGCGTGTCGCTCATGCGCATCGACAGGCCGACGCGTTTGCGCGGGATGTCGACTTCCATGACCTTGACCTTCACCACGTCGCCGGCCTTCACCGCCTCGCGCGGATCCTTGATGAACTTCTCCGACAGGGCCGAGATGTGCACCAGGCCGTCCTGGTGCACGCCGATGTCGACGAACGCACCGAACGCCGTGACGTTGGTCACCACGCCTTCGAGGATCATCCCCGGCTGCAGGTCCTTGAGGTCTTCGACGCCTTCCTGGAACTCGGCGGTCTTGAACTCCGGACGCGGGTCGCGGCCCGGCTTGTCCAGTTCCTGGAGGATGTCGGTGACGGTCGGCAGGCCGAAGGTCTCGTCGGTGAATTTCTTCGGGTCCAGGCGCTTGAGGAACCCGGTGTCGCCGATCAGCGAGCGGATGTCGCGGTCGGTCTCGGCGGCGATGCGCTTGACCAGCGGATAGGCTTCCGGGTGCACGGCCGATGCGTCCAGCGGGTTGTCGCCGTTCATCACGCGCAGGAAGCCGGCGGCCTGTTCGAAGGTCTTCTCGCCCAGGCGCGCGACTTTCTTCAGCGCGGCGCGGGTCTTGAACGCGCCGTGCTCGTCACGGTGGGCGACGATGTTCTGCGCCAGGGTGGCGTTGAGGCCGGAGATCCGCGCCAGCAGGGCCACGGACGCGGTGTTCACGTCCACGCCCACGGCGTTCACGCAGTCCTCGACCACGGCGTCCAGGCTGCGCGCCAGCTTCAGCTGCGACACGTCGTGCTGGTACTGGCCGACGCCGATGGATTTCGGATCGATCTTCACCAGCTCCGCCAGCGGATCCTGCAGGCGGCGGGCGATGGACACCGCGCCGCGGATCGACACGTCCAGGTCCGGGAATTCCTTCGCGGCCAGTTCCGAGGCCGAGTACACCGACGCGCCGGCCTCGGACACCATGACCTTGGTCATTTTCATGGCCGGGTATTTCTTGATCAGCTCGATGGCCAGCTTGTCGGTCTCACGGCTGGCGGTGCCGTTGCCGATGGCGATCAGGTCGACCGAGTGCTTGGCACACAGGGCCGCCAGGATGGCCAGGGTCTGGTCCCACTTGTTGTGCGGCACGTGCGGGTAGACCGTGGCGTGATCCAGCAGCTTGCCGGTGGCGTCGACCACCGCGACCTTGCAGCCGGTGCGCAGGCCCGGGTCCAGGCCCAGGGTCGCGCGCGGGCCGGCCGGGGCGGCCAGCAGCAGGTCGTGCAGGTTGTGGGCGAATACGTTGATCGCTTCGGTCTCGGCGCCGTCGCGCAGTTCGCCGAGCAGGTCGGTCTCAAGGTGAGTGTAGAGCTTGACCTTCCAGGTCCAGCGCACCACCTCGCCCAGCCATTTGTCCGCGGGGCGGTTCTGGTTCTGGATGCCGACGTGCTGGCCGATCATGCCTTCGCACGGGTGCAGGGTGCCCGGCAGTTCCTCGCCGACCTTCAGGGCCGAGCTGAGGATGCCTTCGTTGCGGCCGCGGAAGATCGCCAGGGCGCGGTGCGACGGCATGCTCTTGAGCGGCTCGTCGTGTTCGAAGTAGTCGCGGAACTTGGCGCCTTCCTCTTCCTTGCCGGCGATCACGCGGGCGCTGATCGTGGCTTCCTGCTTGAGGAAGGAGCGCAGTTTCTCCAGCAGGCCCGCGTCTTCGGCGAAGCGTTCCATGAGGATGTACTTGGCGCCCTCCAGGGCGGCCTTGGCGTCGGCCACGCCTTTGTCGGCGTCGATGAAGCGGGCGGCTTCGACTTCCGGCGCCAGCGACGGGTCGTTGAACAGGCCGTCGGCCAGTTCGCCGAGGCCGGCTTCCAGGGCGATCTGGCCCTTGGTGCGGCGCTTCTGCTTGTACGGCAGGTACAGGTCTTCGAGGCGGGTCTTGGTGTCGGCGAGCTTGATGTCGCGTTCGAGTGCGGGGGTGAGCTTGCCCTGCTCCTGGATGCTGGCGAGGATGCTGACGCGCCGTTCGTCGAGTTCGCGCAGGTAGCGCAGGCGCTCTTCCAGATGACGCAGCTGAGTGTCATCGAGGCTGCCGGTCACTTCTTTCCGGTATCGGGCGATGAAGGGAACGGTAGAGCCTTCATCGAGTAGCGCGACGGCCGCTTCGACCTGTTGCGGGCGTACGCCGAGTTCCTCGGCGATGCGGCTGTTGATGCTGTCCATAAAACCACCTGACAAATTGTGAAAGCAGGTCCGCAGGCGCGAAGGATGAAGGCCCGGAACCTGGTTGTGCGGCCTGGCGCTTGCCGC
Source organism: Pseudomonas sp. B3(2017) (assembly GCF_002113595.1). Taxonomy (NCBI): domain Bacteria; kingdom Pseudomonadati; phylum Pseudomonadota; class Gammaproteobacteria; order Pseudomonadales; family Pseudomonadaceae; genus Pseudomonas; species Pseudomonas sp. B3(2017). Next base: position 105,420 of record NZ_NEIU01000010.1, on the reverse strand, counting down.
TGCCTGGGCCAAGGGAGCAGACCATTGACCCGTGAAACCGAACGATTACTGCGGTGGACATGAAAAATAGGGCTTGGCCACCAACGGTAACGATTCAGACGTTGCCTGGCACAAAAGGCCGCGCATTATAACCGGCGTTCTGTCATTCGGGGGCGTCGGGCCGTGTAGGCACAAGCCCCGGTTTTCTGGCAGTGAAGGAAAAATCTGCTAACAATGCACACGGTGCGTATAACGGCAGCTACGCCATAATGCGCGCCGAGCTAAAAGGAGCATCCAATGAGCAGCACTGCACAAACTGCTGAAGGCGAAAAAATTCTCATCGTTGACGACGATCCGGGGCTGAGCAGCCTGCTGGAGCGCTTTTTCGTCAGCAAGGGCTACCGTGCCCGTGCCGTACCGAACACCGAGCAGATGGACCGTCTGCTGTCCCGCGAAGTGTTCAACCTGGTCGTCCTCGACCTGATGCTGCCAGGCGAAGACGGCTTGACCGCATGCCGCCGCCTGCGGGCCGCGAACAATCAGATTCCGATCATCATGCTCACCGCCAAGGGCGACGAGCTGAGCCGCATCAAGGGCCTGGAACTGGGCGCCGACGATTACCTGGCCAAGCCGTTCAACCCCGACGAGCTGATGGCCCGCGTCAAGGCCGTGCTGCGCCGTCAGGCTCCGGCCGTGCCGGGCGCACCGGGCAGCGAAGACGAAAACGTCACCTTCGGCGATTACGTGCTGTCCCTGGCCACCCGCGAACTCAAGCGCGGTGACGAAGTGCACATGCTGACCACCGGCGAATTCGCGGTGCTCAAGGCACTGGTGATGAACGCCCGCCAGCCGCTGACCCGAGACAAACTGATGAACCTGGCCCGTGGCCGGGAATGGGATGCGCTGGAGCGCTCCATCGACGTGCAGATTTCCCGTCTGCGCCGGATGATCGAACCCGATCCGTCCAAACCGCGCTACATCCAGACCGTCTGGGGCGTAGGCTATGTGTTCGTGCCGGACGGCAACTCCACCAAGTGACCGGTGATCTGCAGTAGCGGGTCTGGCGGATGTTCGCCGGCAGACTCGCCCTCCGCAATGTGCGAGCATGGCTCGCTCCTGCAAGCGTGTAGCGGCTATTCATGAAGACCCCCGTCTGGTTCCCCCAAAGTTTCTTTTCCCGCACCTTGTGGCTGGTGCTCATCGTCGTGCTGTTCTCCAAGGCCCTGACCCTGGTGTACCTGCTGATGAACGAGGACGTGCTGGTGGACCGCCAATACAGCCACGGCGTCGCCCTGACGCTGCGCGCCTATTGGGCGGCCGACGAAGAGAACCGCGCGAAGATCGCCGATGCCGCGACCCTGATCCGGGTGGTGGGCGCCGGGGTGCCGGAAGGCGAGCAGCATTGGCCGTACAGCGAGATCTACCAGCGGCAGATGCAGGCCGAACTCGGCGCCGACACCGAAGTGCGTCTGCGCATGCATTCGCCGCCGGCCTTGTGGGTGCGGGCGCCGAGCCTGGGCGACGGCTGGCTGAAGGTGCCGCTGTACCCGCACCCGTTGCGCGGGCAGAAGATCTGGAACGTGCTCGGCTGGTTCCTGGCCATCGGGCTGCTGTCCACCGCGTCGGCGTGGATCTTCGTCAGCCAGCTCAACCAGCCGCTCAAGCGCCTGGTCTATGCCGCCCGGCAACTCGGCCAGGGCCGCAGCGTGCGGCTGCCGATCAGCGACACCCCCAGCGAGATGACCGAGGTGTACCGCGCCTTCAACCAGATGGCCGAAGACGTGGAGCAGGCGGGCCGCGAGCGCGAACTGATGCTGGCCGGGGTTTCCCATGACCTGCGCACGCCGCTCACCCGGTTGCGGCTGTCGCTGGAACTGATGGGCGACCGCACCGACCTCACCAACGACATGGTGCGCGACATCGAAGACATGGACGCGATCCTCGACCAGTTCCTGGCCTTCATCCGTGACGGACGGGACGAGACGGTGGAGGAGGTGGACCTGAGCGACCTGGTGCGCGAGGTGGCGGCGCCCTACAACCAGAACGAAGAAAAGGTGCGCCTGCGCCTGGAGCCGATCCAGCCGTTCCCGCTGCGCCGGGTGTCGATGAAGCGCCTGCTCAATAACCTGATCGGCAACGCGCTGAACCATGCCGGCAGCGGCGTGGAGGTGGCGGCCTACGTGTCCGGCGACACCAGCGCTCCGTATGTGGTGCTGAGCGTGATGGACCGCGGGGCGGGGATCGACCCGGCGGAGCTGGAGGCGATCTTCAACCCGTTCACCCGCGGCGACCGCGCACGGGGCGGCAAGGGCACCGGGCTGGGCCTGGCGATCGTCAAGCGGATCGCTTCGATGCACGGCGGCAACGTGGAACTGCGCAACCGCTCCGGCGGCGGGCTGGAGGCGCGGGTGCGGTTGCCGTTGGGGTTGATGCTGCCGCGGGATGCGGTCTAGCGGGCCGGATCTTCCGTGGGACTGAGGGCCTCATCGCGAGCAGGCTCGCTCCCACATTGATCTGGGGCGTTCACAGCCGTCGTGAACGGCGCGGAATCTGTGGGAGCGAGCCTGCCCGCGATGGCGGCCTTGCGGCCGCCCCTTCTGTGAAGGTCAGCCTTTGCCCTTGGTGCGGGTCATGTTCGGCCCGCCGTTCTTCTCGAGGTGTTCGATGATGATCCCGGCCACGTTCTTGCCGGTGGTGGTCTCGATCCCTTCCAGACCGGGCGAGGAGTTCACCTCCATCACCAGCGGCCCGTGATTGGAGCGCAGGATGTCCACGCCGGCCACGGTCAGCCCCATCACCTTGGCGGCCCGCAGGGCGGTCATGCGTTCCTCGGGGGTGATCTTGATCAGGCTGGCGCTGCCGCCGCGGTGCAGGTTGGAGCGGAACTCCCCCGGCTTGGCCTGGCGCTTCATCGCCGCGATCACCTTGTCGCCGACCACGAAGCAGCGGATGTCCGCGCCGCCGGCTTCCTTGATGTATTCCTGCACCATGATGTTCTGCTTCAGGCCCATGAACGCCTCGATCACGGACTCGGCGGCGGTCGCGGTTTCGCACAGCACCACGCCGATGCCCTGGGTGCCTTCCAGCACCTTGATCACCAGGGGGGCGCCGTTGACCATGTCGATCAGGTCGGGAATGTCGTCCGGCGAGTGGGCGAAGCCGGTCACCGGCAGGCCGATGCCGCGGCGCGACAGCAGCTGCAGCGAACGCAGCTTGTCCCGCGAACGGGCGATGGCCACCGATTCGTTGAGCGGAAACACCCCCATCATCTCGAACTGACGCAACACCGCGCAGCCGTAGAACGTCACCGACGCGCCGATCCGCGGGATCACCGCGTCGAAGCCTTCCAGCGGCTTGCCGCGGTAGTGGATCTGCGGCTTGTGGCTGGCGATGTTCATGTAGGCGCGCAAGGTGTCGATCACCACCATTTCATGCCCGCGTTCGGTTCCGGCTTCGACCAGACGGCGGGTGGAATACAGACGCGGGTTCCGCGACAGCACAGCGATCTTCATGCAACACCTGTGGAGGAGGTAGATACCGGGAACACCGGCTTGTCTTGTACATACTTGACGCCCGGACTGACCACCAACTGACCGTCGATCAGGGCTTTGGAACCGAGCAGCAGGCGATAGCGCATGGACTTGCGGCAGGCGAGGGTGAATTCGACCGGCCAGACCCGGTCGCCCAGGGCCAGGGTGGTGCTGATCACGTAGCGCACCTGGGCCTGGCCGTTGGAGCTCTTGATGGTCTTTCGGGTGACCAGCGGTGCTTCGCAGCGCCGGTGGCGCAGTTGCACCACCGTGCCCAGGTGCGCGGTGAAGCGCACCCACTTCTCGCCGTCGCGCTCGAACGGCTCGATGTCGGTGGCGTGGAGGCTGGAGGTGCTGGCGCCGGTGTCGATCTTCGCCCGCAGGCCCGCCACTCCCAGATCCGGGAGCGCCACCCACTCGCGCAGACCGACGACGGTCAAATGGTCAAATGTCTTCAAAAAAATGCTCAGCCGGTGAGACCGTCCGGCCCGGGGGCCGCAATGGCGGTATTCACGCAGAATAAGGGTTAAAAGGCGACAGATATCTGCGGGCCGGATTGTAATCCGGGACGGCGCCGTTCATGGCACGACAGAAACGGTAGTACAGTTCACCAATATTTCAGAATGAGGAAAATCCATGGCACAAAAAAGCGAAGAGGACGACAAGGTCCGTCTCGACAAATGGCTGTGGGCGGCGCGGTTCTACAAAACCCGTGCGTTGGCCAAGGCGGCCATCGAGAGCGGCAAGGTGCATTGTCGGGGGGAGCGTTGCAAGCCTGGCAAAGAGCCACGCATCGGCGATGAATTCGAGATCCGCACCGGCTTCGATGAACGCACGGTGGTGGTTCAGGCCTTGTCGATCGTGCGCCGCGGCGCGCCCGAGGCGCAGACGCTGTATGCCGAGACCGACGCCAGCGTCGCCAAGCGCGAAGCGGCAGCGGCGATGCGCAAGGCCGGCGCGCTGGGGGTGAGCACCGACGGCAAGCCGAGCAAGAAACAGCGGCGGGATCTGTTCAAGTTTCGTGGGAGCAGCAGCGGCGAATAGCGCCGCTGTTTCGTTGGATTCAGGGCAGGCCCGGTCGAACGCTGTTCGACCAGTGCGGGAGCGAGCCTGCCCGCAACCGAGGCAGTATCAGACGCCGCGCACCACACTCATCCGCGACACCACCGGCAACTTGCCCAGCAGGGCGAAGACCGGCGCCGTCACCTTCAGCCAGAAGTTCGCGGCATGGTGCGCGAACGGCGTGTAGTAGCCCCAGCCCAGCGCCCACACGGCCAGCAGCAGACCGCCGATGTAGTCGTCCTGGCCCCAATGCGCGCCGGCCACCAGCCGCGGCAGCATGAACAGCAGCGCCAGGCCCCAGACCGTCAGGCGCTGGCCGGCGGTGCGGCTGAACACGCCCATGAACAGCGCCCAGATCAGCAGCACCGAAGCGTGGTCACCGGGGAAGCTCTGGCTCGAACGGTCCTTCAGCTCCCAGGTCTTTTCCAGGTGCGGGAAGAAATCGCTGATGTGCACCGCCCCCTCCAGCACCATCGACGGGCTGCTGTGCTGCCAGCCCATGTGGTCGGCGAACTTGGAGAACAGGGCGCGGATGACCACCATCAGCAGCAGGATCGAGAAGAAACCGAAGAAGGCGCGGCGCACGTCGGTGGCCTTGAAGACCCAGTCGCCCTTGATCAGCAGTGTCAGGAGGATCAGGCCGACCACGATGTCGAAAGGGCGCAGACTTGCAATTGCCCAGATGTGGAGCCATATGGGGTTGCTGGCCAATGGCGCGTTGAGTGAGCGGAACAGCCACTCGTCGAAAACCGAACACAGCATCTGGCCCGTAGGCCATAACCAGAAAGCCAGCAGTGCCAACGGCACCGCGTTGCACAGAACCAGCCGGCCGAGGTTCCACCTTGATTGGAACAAACCCGGATTGTTCATAAAATGCCTCCCGTGGCAGAACAGGCGCACCAAAAAGGGTGCCAAGAAGCGCAAATTTTCATCTTTTGTAACCATTTTGTCATCTTATTCAGATACCGAGCCCATGACCGATTTCCCGGATACCGACTACACCCAACGCTTCATCTTCGATGACAGCGACACCCGCGGCGAACTGGTGGCGCTGGAGCGCAGTTACGCCGAAGTCCTCGCCAAGCACCCCTATCCGGAGCCGGTGGCGCAGCTGCTGGGCGAGCTCATGGCGGCCGCCTCGCTGCTGGTGGGCACCCTCAAATTCGACGGTCTGCTGATCCTTCAGGCCCGCTCCGAAGGCCCGGTGCCGCTGCTTATGATCGAGTGCTCCAGCGAGCGCGAGATCCGTGGCCTGGCCCGCTACCACGCCGATCAGATCGCGCCGAACGCGTCCCTGGCCGACCTGATGCCCAACGGCGTGCTGGCCCTGACCGTCGACCCGACCGCCGGCCAGCGCTACCAGGGCATCGTCGACCTCGACGGCGAGACCCTGTCCGACTGCTTCACCAACTACTTCGTCATGTCCCAGCAGGTGGGCACCCGCTTCAAGCTGTACGCCGACGGCCGTCGCGCCCGTGGCCTGCTGCTGCAGCAACTGCCGGCCGACCGCCTGAAGGACGAAGAGGAGCGCGCCGCGAGCTGGCAGCACATCACTGCGCTGGCCAGCACCCTGACCGCCGACGAACTGCTGAGCCTGGACAACGAAACCGTGCTCCATCGCCTCTACCATGAAGAGCAGGTGCGCCTGTTCGATGTGCAGAAACTGCGTTTCCGCTGCAGCTGCTCCCGGGAGCGTTCGGGCAATGCGCTGGTCAGTCTGGGTCTTGAGGATGCGCAGCAGTTGGTGGCCGAACACGGCGGCCAGGTCGAGATCGATTGCCAGTTCTGCAACGAGCGCTACCTGTTCGACGCGGCGGACATCGCTCAATTGTTCGCCGGCGCGGGTGTCGAGACACCGTCAGATACCCGGCACTAAAACGTTTCAGCGCAGGTAAATTCACTGCCCGGCGACGGATTAACGCCGTTACGACGGGAGGGCCCTACTCTTTTTGGGCTTTTCTGGCATAATCCGGCGCACTTTTTTCGCGGTAGTAGTGCACGACTTTCTACTACAAAACGTTTGGAGCACACTCGGCCACTGGCCGACGGGGAAACTCATGACGCAAGCCAATAACGCCGTGTACACCGATCTGAGTGTTGATGATCTGGTAAAAGAAGCCCTGAAACGCGGTGAGGGCGAGCTTGCCGATACCGGCGCCCTGGTTGTCCGCACCGGTCACCGCACCGGCCGTTCGCCAGTCGACCGTTTCATCGTTGAAGAGCCTTCCACCCAGGCCGCCATCGCCTGGGGCCCGATCAACCGCAAGTTCCCGGCCGACAAGTTCGACGCGCTGTGGGCCCGGGTCGAAGCCTTCAACAATGCGCAAGAGCACTTCGTTTCCCACGTGCATGTAGGTGCGGCGGCCGAGCACTACCTGGCCGTGAAGATGACCACCCAGACCGCCTGGCAGAACCTGTTCGGCCGTTGCCTGTTCATCAACCCTGCGCAATACAACCCGGCCGGCCGCGACGAGTGGCAAGTGCTCAACGTCGCCAACTTCGAGTGCGTGCCGGAGCGTGACGGCACCAACTCCGACGGTTGCGTGATCATCAACTTCGCCCAGAAGAAAGTGCTGATCGCCGGCATGCGTTACGCCGGTGAAATGAAGAAAGCCATGTTCTCCGTGCAGAACTTCCTGCTGCCGGCCGCCGACGTGCTGCCGATGCACTGCGCCGCCAACATCGGCGAAGAAGGCGACGTGACCCTGTTCTTCGGTCTGTCCGGCACCGGCAAGACCACCCTGTCCGCCGACGAAAGCCGTTACCTGATCGGTGACGACGAACACGGCTGGGGCGAAGGCGTGGTGTTCAACATCGAAGGCGGTTGCTATGCCAAGTGCATCGACCTGTCCGAGAAGAACGAGCCGGTGATCTGGAAAGCCATCAAGCACGGCGCGGTGCTGGAGAACGTCGTCATCGACGACGCCAAGCACGCCGACTACGCCGATGTCAGCCTGACCCAGAACAGCCGCGCAGCCTACCCGCTGGAGCACGTCGCCAAGCGTTCCGAGAAGAACCTGGGCGGCGAGCCGAACGCCGTGATCTTCCTGACCTGCGACCTGACCGGCGTTCTGCCGCCGGTGTCTATCCTGAACAACGAGCAGGCGGCCTACCACTTCCTGTCCGGCTACACCGCTCTGGTGGGATCGACTGAAATGGGTTCGGGCAGCGGCATCAAGTCGACCTTCTCCACCTGCTTCGGCGCACCGTTCTTCCCGCGTCCGGCAGGCGAGTACGCCGAGCTGCTGATCAAGCGCATCAAGGGCTTCAACTCCAAGGTCTACCTGGTCAACACCGGCTGGACCGGCGGTGGCTACGGCGTCGGCAAACGCTTCAACATCCCGACCACCCGTGCGGTGATCGCAGCGATCCAGAGCGGCGCGCTGATCGGTGCCGAAACCGAGCACCTGGACACCATCAACCTGGACGTGCCGCTGGCCGTGCCGGGCGTCGAAACCAACCTGCTCAACCCGCGCAACACCTGGGCTGACAAGGCTGCCTACGACGAAGCCGCCAAAGCGTTGGCCGGTCTGTTCATCGAGAACTTCAAGAAGTTCGAAGTGAGCGACGCGATCAAGGCTGCCGGGCCGAAGCTGTAAGGTCTGGTTCTGCGCATGAAGAAGCCGCCCCTTGGGGCGGCTTTTTTGTGGGCGTCTTCCTTGCCGGATCCTGCCCGCGGCTCGGCGGGCACCGCTGCCCCGCGGGCGGGAAACGACTGTCCGGTGCTATGCACATCAACGGATGTGCCGGTACGCCTCCACATCCAGCACGCTGGTCGTCAGCCCGCTGCCCGGCGCGTAGATCCCGCCCTTTACCGCCGAGAACCTGACGCCGTTGCTGCCCAGCGAGACATAGCGCTCGCCTTCGTCCAGCTCGGTGAACCAGGTGTAGGAGCATTTCTCCATGAGCTTGTACTTGGCCGCGTCGCGCACCATCGCGTCGCCGTGGCCCTTGAGGGTGGCATCGCTCAGCTTGAGGGGCTTGCTCAACGGGGTGCCCCAGCGTTGCAGGCACACTTCGGCGAAGTGGCGAACCATTAGGCCTGGTTCGGGCAAGGCCTTGGGGCCGCTGACGCCGTCGGCGGACGCGTTGCCGACCAGGGTGGCGTGGCGGCCGGGCATCGGGTAGACATGGGTGCGGGTGCCGACGGCGGTTTGCGGGATCACGCAACTGAAGCCTTTGGAGCGTTCGTCCCGGGCGTAGAACCCGACATACTCTTTCACGTTGCGGTTGAGCTTGATGCGGTGTTCCTGAAAGTTGCCGATGCCCGGCACCGGATCAATGGCGAAGATGTTCACCGGAATGTGGGCAAGTTGCGCATCGTTGTACATCGCATTGGCCAGCATATGGCAACTGATGCCTCCCCGGCTCCAGCCCACGAGATTGACCTGGGTGGGAATGACGCCGTCCTTGCGGAAGGTCTTGATGATCTGTTCCTGAAGGGCTTGTTGGGTAATGCTGCGTTCGCCGTAGTTGTACTTTCGCCAGAACCAGGATCCTTCGGTCTTCACGTCTTCGATGGGAATGCCGGCCGCCTTGAGGCGGTTGTACTCGGCCTCCGTCAGCCGCTGGCGCTGCCAGGTGCATTTGCCCTTGATGACATTGATCGCATGCTGGACGTTCTCCTCCCAGCCTTTGCCGAACAGCGTGCCGCTGAGCCCGTAGTCCTTGTTCTGCACAAACAGTTCGTCGGCCTGCAGGTTGCCGGTGCCGGGGCCGTCGATCACGATCCACTCGGCGAACTCGCGGCCGGTGTGACGGGAGGCGAGGGAGGACACCAACTCGCCGTCCCAGTAGTTGGCATGGGTCGTGTCGAGCCGGGTCGAGCCTGTGCCGCAGAAGAAAATGGTCAAAGTTGTCATGACGTTGCTCTTGTTTGATGTAAGAGCAAGCAGGCTAGTGGTCACCGTTCTGCGGTTGAAGCGATGGATTATTGCCGGGTTTGTGCCGCCTATTGAGTTAGCCGGTATGCCTTAGTTGCTGTTTTGCGACTTCAAGTAGTTCACAACCGTCTTGCGTCAACAAATAAAGGGCATTGACGATGTTAGGGATGTCTTTGACATCCGCTTGCTTGAAACACATGCAGTAAAGGGTTTCCAGCAGATCGCTGGCGGCGCGGATGCGCTGTTGCGCCGCGTCGAGCAGATCGCCGTGGCGGGCCTCGGTGTCGATGACCAGTGTCGGGCTGTCGTTGTAACTGGTCTTGAGGGGACGATAGCGGTCGGGCATCGGGTTGAACGTGTTCATGGCTCGGAGGTGTCCTGTACGAAGTCACGCTTCAGTTGCGCCGGCCACTATAGGAGTGCGGGTGAAGGTGGGACAAGACAGCCGCAATGGACAGACTTTGTAAGGGTTTTACCGGGGATTGAGGATTTGCCCTACGCGTTTTCGCGGCTTTTCAGGGCTAAACCCTTAGCGGTCAAATTTCCTACCCGATTCTCAGGCGATTCTTGTGAAACCTCTGTATGGTGCGCGCCAGAATCCGTAGGGCGTTTCCGTGCGTCCGATACACGCTTAAAGGGAATTGGGTATGCAGTGGCTAAGAATGGCCTCGATCTTGTTGTTGTGGGTGGGCGCTTGCCGCCCGGGCATCGCTTCCGATGCGGGCAATGCGCTGGTGCTGACGAATCTTGAGCGCAGCGGCTGGCCGGACGCGCTGACCAGCCAGGCGAACGTCGATACGGCCTCCCGTGCCGAAGTGCTGATGTTCGCCAAGGCCTTGCTGGCCAGCGAGGCGCTGGACGAGCAGGGGCTGAAGCGGCGCCTGGAGGTGCCGCAGGTGCGCCTGGAGTCGATCCGCCGGGTGCGCGACGGCCTGTGGGAAGGCTTGCTGGGCACCTACCGCAACGCCAGCCTGAACTGCGACGGACAAGCGTTTTGCCCGCGGGTGCGCAATGTCGCCGACCTGCGCCAGTTGGCGGCGGCGTTCACCGGCGACATCAGCCCTGCCCATGCGCTGTGGGCCAGCCGCAGCCAAGGTCTGCATGAGCAGACGGTGAACGAGCAACTGCGGGTGGCCTCGCTGCGGCCCTGACGTGCGGCGGGGTCTACGCCGTGCCGGCGGATGCGGGGCCCGCGAGCCCGGCCTGGGGCTGGAAGTCCTCGGGGATCGGTACGCAGCCGTTCAGCAGCGGCGGTGCGATGAGCAAGGCGAGGGTCAAGGTCAGTCTGTGCAGCATGAACGATTCCTTTGCGGATGACGTGCGCACATCCGCCGTCATGGCGCGATGCAGGTAAACGCAGGTCAATGGGCGGCCACCCTAGCCTCCGTCCGGCGCGTCGGCGAGCGGCAAAGTGTGTCTTTTGATGCAGGCGCCGATGCCTTCGGCGGGGCTGTATCATTCCGTATCGATTTGCTTTGCGGGCTCCCTCGACTCGCTGCGGTCGTCCGCTAGGCTGTGGTCTCGTCAGCAGTCAAGGAGCGACAGCCCATGCACGACACCCTGAAGCGGGTCTTCGGTTATCCACAGTTCCGTCCCGGCCAGGAGGCCACGGTCACCGCGGTGCTGGCCGGGCGTCCGGCGGCGGCTATCTTCCCCACAGGCTCGGGCAAGTCGCTGTGCTACCAGTTGCCGGCATTGCTGCTGCCGCACCTCACCCTGGTGATTTCTCCGTTGCTGGCGCTGATGCAGGACCAGTTGGCGTTCCTCGCGCGCCACGGCATTGCGGCCGGCAGCATCGACTCGGCGCAAAGCCGTGACGAGGCCAATGCCGTGATGGCCCGTGCCCGCTCCGGCGAGCTGAAGATCCTGATGGTTTCGGTGGAGCGCCTGAAGAACGAGCGCTTTCGCCATTTCCTCCAGCAGGTGCCGATCTCGCTGCTGGTGGTGGACGAGGCCCATTGCATCTCGGAGTGGGGCCACAACTTCCGGCCCGACTACCTCAAGCTGCCGGACTACCAACGTCAGTTCGGCATTCCACAGGCCCTGTTGCTGACCGCCACGGCGACGCCGCAGGTCATCGCCGACATGCAGGCCAGGTTCGCCATCGCCGCCGGGGATGTGGTGACCACGGGCTTCTACCGGCCCAACCTCGACCTGCGGGTGGAACCGGTTCAGGGGCAGGACAAGCGCCGCCGGCTGGTGGAATGGATGGGCGAACGTGCGGGCCGGCCGGGTATCGTCTACGTCACCCTGCAAAAGACCGCCGAGCAGATCGCCGAGCATCTGGGCCGTCACGGGATTCCCGCCGAGGCCTATCACGCCGGCTTGCCGGGGGATCGGCGGGAGGCGGTGCAGAAGCGCTTCATGGCCGGGCAGACCCACTGCATCGTCGCCACCATCGCGTTCGGCATGGGCATCGACAAGCGGGACATCCGCCACGTGGTGCATCTCGACCTGCCCAAATCCATCGAGAACTACAGCCAGGAAATCGGCCGCGCCGGGCGTGACGGGCAACGTTCGGAGTGCCTGGTGCTGGCCAACCGCGACAGCCTGAACGTGCTGGAGAACTTTGTGTACGGCGACACGCCGGAACAGGACGGCATCCGTTGCGTGCTGGACGAAGTGCTGGCGGCCGGTCACGGTCAGTGGGAGTTCCTGCAGGGCCCGCTGGCGGATCGGAGCAATATCCGTGCGCTGCCGCTCAAGACACTGTTGGTGCAACTGGAACTTAAGGGGCTGATTGCGCCGCGCTACGCCTATTACGCCGAGTACCGCTTCAAGTACCTGCTGGAGCCGGAGGCGTTGCTGGAGCGTTTCGACGGCGAGCGCCGGGCCTTCGTCGCAGCGCTCATCCAGGCCTCGCCCCGCGCGCGCACCTGGGCCACGGTGGACTTCGACGCCTTGTCCCGACACTACGGCGCCGAGCGGGGCCGGGTGGTGAAGGCGCTGGATCACTTTCAGGAAAAGGGCTGGATCGAGCTGGAAAGCAAGCAGATGACCGAGGTCTACGGCGTGCTGGACAGCGGCTTCGACAGCCAGGCCTTGAGCCGCGAGTTGCATGGACATTTCTCCCGCCACGAGCGAACCGAAGTGGCGCGGATACACGCCATGCTCGAGCTGTTCGCCTCTGAACGCTGCCTGGGGCGCCGACTGGCCGAACACTTCGGCGACCATGACGCGCCGGTGCAGTGCGGGCACTGTTCGGTATGCAACGGCCAGGTCGCAACGCTCCCCTTGCCGCCGAAGCTGCCGGCGCTTGTGGATAAGTCGTTCGCGGCATTGTGCGGGGCTTTTATCCACAGGCACGGACAGCACACGGGCAACCCACCTTCGGCGCAGCGGCTGACCCGGTTTCTCTGCGGCATCGGCGCGCCGTTGTTCACCAAGCTCAAGGCGCGGACGATCGCCGGCCATGGGGCACTGGAAGCCTATCCCTATGCCGAGGTGCGCGCCTGGGTGGAGCGGCACCTGTCCGGTGGCTCCGACGCTGCGGTGATCGCAGGCTCCGCATTCACCCATGATCCCTGTGAGAGCCATCCGGCCGGCGAAGGCTTCAGCCCAGGCGCCGCACGGCTGAGTCAAGACGGTGGCGTGGCCGCATCCATCCGCTGAATGTCGATCATCACGGGAACGGGCTTCTAAAACGGCCGTCGGTTGACTAGGGTGAAACCTGTCTTCGGGTCGCCAACAAGAGAACCGCAATGAGCCAGACATCCTTCGAAATCCGCCAGGCTGCCGTGATCGGCGCCGGCACCATGGGCCGCGGCATCGTCATGTGCCTGGCCAATGCCGGCGTGGCGGTGCAGTGGGTCGACAACAATCCGCAGATGCTGGAGCAGGCGCTGGCCGCAGTGGCCGACACCTATGCCCACAACGTGCGCCAGGGGCGCATCGGGCAGGACGAGGCCGACGCCCGTGTCGCCCGCATCACCTCGGCGGCGGACTACATCGCGATCCGCAATGTCGATCTGGTGATCGAAGCGGTGTACGAAAACCTGGAGCTCAAGCAGAAGATCTTCCGCGAGCTCGACGGCCTGCTCAAGCCCGGGGCGCTGCTGGCCAGCAACACCTCGGCGCTGGACATCGATGCGATCGCCGCCGCGACGCGGCGGCCGGCCCAGGTGCTGGGCCTGCATTTCTTCAGCCCGGCGCACATCATGAAACTGCTGGAGATCGTGCGCGGCGCGCAGACCTCGCCGGCGGTGCTGGAGGCAGCGCTGGCGCTGGGGGCGCGCATGGGCAAGGTCAGTGTGGTCTCGGGCAATTGCCACGGTTTCATCGGCAACCGCATGCTGCACCCGTATGTGCTTGAAGCCCGCAAGATGCTGCTGGAGGGCGCTTATCCACAACAGGTCGACGCCGCCTTGCAGGGCTTCGGCTTCGCCATGGGCCCGTTTCGCATGTATGACGTGGTCGGCATCGACCTGGAGTGGCGGGCCCGGGAGTTGGCCGGCAAGGGACAGGACGCCCCGGAGATCCAGGTGGACAACCGCTTGTGCGAACTCGGGCGGTTCGGCCAGAAATCCGGCAGCGGCTACTACCGCTATGAGCCGGGCAGCCGGCAGGCCGAGCATGATCCGGAGGTGGACGCGCTGGTGCTGGAGGTCAGCGAACGGCTGGGCTTCCATCGTCGCGTGATCGGGCCTGAGGAGGTTCTGGAGCGGTGCTTGCTGGCGCTGGTCAACGAGGGGGCGAAGATCCTTCAGGAAGGCATTGCCCGCTGCGCCCATGACATCGATCTGGTGTACCTGAACGGCTACGGTTTCCCGGCGGACAAGGGCGGGCCGATGGCCTGGGCGGATTCCCAGGGGCTGGCGGACATCCACCAGCGCTTGCTGGCGTTGGAGACACGGCAGGGGGATCAGTGGAAGCCGGCGCGGTTGATCGGTGAGCTGGCGGCGCAGGGCAAGGGATTCGCCGATGACTGAGTCCCCGTCGCGAGCTTGCCGGCGATTGGGAACGGCACGGATTTGACCTTAGACTCACCACCCGACTTCAGGAACTGACACCGATGTCCAATCCGATGCCGCAACGCAGCGAATACCCGCACTTCCAGCCGATCACCACCCGCTGGCACGATAACGACGCTTACGGTCACGTCAACAACGTCACCTATTACAGCTTCTTCGATACGGCGGTGAACACGTACCTGATCCAGGTGGGCGGGTTGGATATCCATGACGGGGAGGTCGTGGGGTTCGTGGTCAGCTCGTCGTGCGACTACTTCGCTTCGATCGCGTTTCCGGACCTGATCGAAGTCGGTCTGCGGGTCGGCAAGCTGGGCAACAGTTCGGTGCAGTACGAACTGGCGGTGTTCAAGGCCGGCGAAAGCGAAGCCTGCGCCGCCGGACAGTTCGTCCATGTGTTCGTCGACCGGGCCAGCAACCGGCCTGCGCCGATTCCGCCGCAACTGCGGCAGGCACTGGAAGGCCTGGTGGTGTGACAGGCAAAAAAAAACGCAGCCTTCAGGCTGCGTTTCTCGGTTCACCGGGCAACGGGGCGCTGAGGCCTCAGTCGCGGTAGTAGCGGTGATGCTTGCGGTGGCCGTAGGCGTGGCCACGGCCAGGGTGATGGTCGCGGTAGTAGCGACGGTCATCGTGACGGCGGTCGTAACGACGGTCGTCGTCATCGCTCTTGTTGCCCATGTAGTTACCCAGCGCGCCGCCGGCGCCGCCGCCTGCCGCTGCGCCGATCAGGCTGCCGGTGGTGCCGCCCATGCTGCGGCCGACCACGTTGCCGCCGGCTGCGCCCAGCGCACCGCCGATGGCGGCTTCGCCGCGGCTGCGTTTGTCTGCGCCGACCGCACTGCCGCCTGCGCCGCCCAGGGCCGCGCCGATGGTGGAGCCGGTGCTGCCGCCCAAGGACTGGCCGACGACCGAACCAAGCACCCCGCCCAATGCGCCGCCCACGCCTGCTTCAGCGGTGCCTCCGGCAGAGGCGACGCCACTGACCAGGCCAAGGGACAACAAGAGAATCGAGGAGAACTTCATAGCGGAGCCTCAAAGGGATGACGGCGCGATCCTGAGGCTGTGGAATAGGCGTGACAATCGAAATCCGACGAGTAGCACGACTTGTGCACAATTCGCTAAGTTATTGTTTTTTGGTTGGAACTTAACCGATTTTCACCGGTCTTTAGCTACTTCGAAAAGGCCGCTTTCATGCAGAAGCGGCCTTTTTTGTGGGCGTTCGAAAATGCGCCGGGGCGAGGGAGCTTGACACCGAACGGGAGTCCTTCGGACTCCAGCGGGAGCGAGCGCCCTCATCACCATTACGCAGACTTGGACATGATCAGCCCGGTTTCGCTCGCAGCCTCCAGGCGGATCGCGATGAACTTCGAAGTCGGCGTATGGCTGCCGTCGCCGACGCTTTCCAGCGGCACCAGCGGGTTCACTTCCGGGTAGTAGGCCGCCGCCTGGCCGGCGGGAATGTCGAACGCCAAGAGGGTGAAGCCCTTCACCCGACGCTCGCGGCCGTCTTCCCACAGCGACACGATGTCGGCCTTCTGGCCCGGCTTGAAGCCCAGGCGGATGATGTCGGCTTCGTTGGCGAACAGCACGTCGCGCTGGCCCTTCACGCCGCGGTAGCGGTCGTCGAGGCCATAGATGGTGGTGTTGTACTGATCGTGGGAACGCATCGACTGCAGGATCAGGTCCGGCAGTTGCCCCGTGGCGCGGGTGCGTTCGTGGATCAGATCCTTGGGCAGGGCGTTGGCCTTGAAGTTGGCCCGGCCCGAGGCGGTGTTCCACTTGCGTGCGCCGGCGGTGTTGCCGAGGTAGAAGCCGCCCGGGTGCTTGACCTTCTCGTTGAAGTCCTTGAAGGCCGGAATGGTGTCGGCGATCAGGTCGCGGATGCGCCGGTAGTCGGCCACCAGCCAGTTCCAGTCCACGGGCTTGCTGCCCAGGGTCGCGGCGGCGATGCCGGCGATGATCGACGGTTCCGAACGCATCTGGTTCGACAGCGGCTGCAACTGGCCGTTGGAGGCGTGCACCATGCTGAAGGAGTCTTCCACGGTGACCGCTTGCGGGCCTTCGCCCTGCAGGTCGATGTCGGTGCGGCCCAGGCACGGCAGGATCAGCGCGTCCTTGCCGTGGGCCAGGTGGCTGCGGTTGAGCTTGGTGCTGATCTGCACGGTCAGGTCGCAGTTGCGCAGGGCCTGGAAGGTGCGCGGGCTGTCCGGGGTGGCCTGGGCGAAGTTGCCGCCCAGGCCGATGAACACCTTGGCGCGCCCTTCGGCCATGGCATGGATCGCCTCGACCACGTTGTGGCCGTTGTGGCGTGGCACCTTGAACTGGAAGCGCCGCTCCAGGGCGTCGAGGAACGCCGCCGGCGGACGTTCGTTGATGCCCATGGTGCGGTCGCCCTGCACATTGCTGTGGCCGCGCACCGGGCACAGGCCGGCGCCGGGCCTGCCGATGTTGCCGCGCAGCAGCATCAGGTTGGCGATTTCCTGGATGGTCGGCACCGAGTGGCGGTGCTGGGTGATGCCCATCGCCCAGCACATGATCACGTTCTTGCCCTTGGCGTACATCCGCGCGGCCCGTTCGATCTCCACCAGGGTCAGGCCCGATTGCGCAACGATCTGTTCCCACGGCGTGTCGTCGACGACGGCCAGGTAATCCAGCAC
Organism: Pseudomonas sp. B3(2017); assembly: GCF_002113595.1. Classification (NCBI taxonomy): domain Bacteria; kingdom Pseudomonadati; phylum Pseudomonadota; class Gammaproteobacteria; order Pseudomonadales; family Pseudomonadaceae; genus Pseudomonas; species Pseudomonas sp. B3(2017). Next base: position 88,342 of record NZ_NEIU01000010.1, on the reverse strand, counting down.
GTTGACGCTGTGTTCATTGAGGAAGCCGTGGTCGAACACGGCGGGGGCACCGGCCTTCTGCGCATCGCGCTCCCATTGCAGCAGGAACTTGGCCATGCCGCGCAGCACCGCCATGTCGCCGCCCAGGGCCGGACGGAAATACGCGGTGTTGGTCGGCTTGTCGCCGTTGGTCAGCATCTCCAGCGGATGCTGCGGGTGCTGGAAGCGTTCCAGGCCACGTTCCTTCAACGGGTTGATGCACACCACCTGGGCGCCGCGCTTGACCGCCTCGCGCAGCGGTTCGAGCATCCGCGGGTGGTTGGTGCCGGGGTTCTGGCCCCAGACGAAAATCGCATCGGCATGCTCGAAGTCGTCGAAGGTCACGGTGCCCTTGCCGACGCCGACACTCTGCGCCAGCGCCACGCCGCTGGCCTCATGGCACATGTTCGAGCAGTCGGGGAAGTTGTTGGTGCCGTAGGCGCGTACGAACAGCTGATAGAGGTACGCCGCTTCGTTGCTGGCCCGGCCCGAGGTGTAGAACTCGGCCTGATCCGGGCTCGACAGGGCTTGCAGGTGCCTGCCGATCAACGCGAAGGCGTCGTCCCAGGCGATGGCCTTGTAGCGGTCGGTCTCGGCGTCGTACACCATCGGCTCGGTCAGGCGGCCCTGGTACTCCAGCCAGTAGTCGCTCTGCTCCAGCAGCGAGGTGACGCTGTGCTTGGCGAAGAACTTCGCGTCCACCCGGCGCTTGGTCGCTTCCCAGTTCACGGCCTTGGCGCCGTTCTCGCAGAACTTCACCATCCCGCTTTCCGGCGAATCGCCCCAGGCGCAGCCGGGGCAGTCGAAGCCGCCGTTCTGGTTGGTCTTGAGCATCATGCGCAGGTTCTTCAGCGCGTTGTCGCTGGTCAGCCAGGCCTGGGCCACGCTGATCAGGGCGCCCCAGCCGCCGGCCGGGCCTTTGTACGGCTTGTAGCGCGGGACGGGTTTCTGGTCGGCTTGATGATGTTGGCTCACAGGTGTTTCTCCCTTTCTGGGCTGTACACCCGCGGCGCGTTCTTCTGCGGCAGGTGGATGAGATTGAGGTTGTGCCGGCGGGCCCACTGCACCGCGAGGCCGGTGGGCGCCGACAGGCTGACGAGGGTCTGGATGCCGGCCCGCAGGACTTTCTGGATCAGTTCTAGGCTGCAGCGGCTGGTGACGATCGCCGCACCGCCGGCTGTGGAAATCTTTTGCCGCACCAGGCCGCCGATCAGCTTGTCGAGGGCGTTGTGCCGGCCGATGTCTTCGCGGCCCAGCAGCAGCTCGCCATTGGCGTTCATGAACACCGCCGCATGCACGGCGCCGCAGTGCTGGCCCAGCGGCTGGAACTCGCTGATGCGCTGGCGCAGGCCGTCGAGCCACTGCGGCGGCGGCAAGGGCGCGCCGGGCAGTTCGGCGAGTTCGGGCAGCGCCTGTTCCACCGCTTCCACGCCGCACAACCCGCAGCCGCTGGTGCCGGCCAGTTGCCGACGCTGTTGCTTGAGGTTCCAGAAAGCGCGGTTGGCGATGGTCACCTGCGCGTACTGCGCCTGGCCTGAGCCGGTCAGTTGCAGGTCATAGATGTCGGCGGCGTCTTCGATGATGCCGCTGCCCAGGCTGAAGCCGACGATGAAGTCTTCCAGGTCGGTCGGGCTCACCAGCATGACGGCCTGGCTGATGCCGTTGTAGGCGATCGCCAAGGCGACTTCCTCGGCCAGGGCGGTGGCGGCCGATTCGTTTTGGGGAAGGTCGCTGTAGCTGTAGGTGCGGCTCGCGGCGGGCGCGCCCGTTTCGACAGCAGGCGCCGCGCAGGCAGGGCGCTTGGCGTTCATGGCATCACCGACGGATTGATCAACGTTAAGCCTAGGCGCGTCAAGTTGTCGCGTCTAATCGCTAGTGTCGATCTTCCGATAGATGCCGTCGATCAAGCGGCTGCCGGCGATTTCCGGTACAGCGCGAAACAGGCCTCGGCCAACGCCGAGCGGGGTGCCCCGCGCCGCATGATCAGACCCAGCGGTGCGAGGGTGCGGGCGCTTTCGATCGGTTGCAGGCGCAGGTGATCGGTGAGGTTTTCCAGGCCGCCGTCCAGCGGCATCACGGCGCAGCACAGGCCGCCGTGCACGGCTTGCAGCAATTGATGGACAGCGTCGGTCTGCAGCAAGGGCTGCGGGGTCAGGCCGCGGCTGTGGAAGTTGTGGTCGATGGACTGGCGAAAGTGCATGCCGCTGGTGAGCATGCCCAGCGGCAGTTCGATCAGCGACTCCCAGCTCAGCGGCGCCTCGCCGAAGGTGAAGCAGCGCTGATCGTAGAGCAGGCCCATGCGGGTCTCGCTCAGTTCGAGGGACTCGAAGCGCTCGCTGTCCAGGCGGTCCAGGTAGGACACGCCCAGGTCGATGCGGTTGTTGGCCAGGTGTTCGAGTACCTGCTCGGAGCTGAGCGACGACAGCTCGAAGCGCAGGTTCGGGTGCTGCCCGTGCAGCTGGCGCATCAGCGGCACGGCGTCGAAACTCGACAACGGCACGACCCCCAGCCGCAATGTGCCGATCAGGTTGCCGCGGCAGGCCGCCGCTTCGGCCTGCAAGCCGTCGTAGGCCGCCAGCACCGTGCGCGCCCAGGCCAGCACCCGCTCCCCCGGCGCCGTGAAGCCTTCGAAGCGCTGGCCGCGGTTGACCAGCGGCAGGTCCAGCTCTTCTTCGAGGCTGCGCAGGCGCATCGACAGCGTCGGCTGAGTGACGTGGCAACGGGCCGCGGCCTGGCCGAAGTGACGGGTCTCGTCGAGGGCGATGAGGAATTTCAGCTGCTTGATGTCCATCTTCGCTCCGGGGCGCGGGTTGGGGGTGGGCGATTCTAACGCCTGTGCGGGGGCAGGGTCATTGGTCGGGCCGGAACCGGCTCCGCGCGGGGTGGTCTAGGCTTTGTCGACTGACCCTTGATTCCATGGAGAGAACACGATGAGCATTTTCAGTTTTGTGAAAGAGGCGGGCGAGAAACTGATCGATCTGCTGACGCCGGGCAACGCCAACGCCGGCGATCAGCTGAAGGATCACATCAGCAAGGTCGGCCTGGGCAACCCGAACGTCCAGGCGACCGTGGACGGGGACAAGGTCACGGTCACAGGCGAAGTGGCGAGCCAGGAGGAGAAGGAAAAGATCCTGTTGGCCCTGGGCAACATCGCCGGGGTCGGCAGTGTGGACGACCAGATCACCGTGACCGGGCCGGTCGCGACGGCAGCACGTTTCGTCACGGTGAAGAAGGGCGATACCCTCAGCGCGATCTCCAAGGCCGAATACGGCGACGCCAACAAGTACAACAAGATCTTCGAGGCCAACAAGCCGATGCTGTCGCATCCGGACAAGATCTATCCGGGCCAGGTGCTGCGCATCCCCGAATGACCTTGTGGCGAGGGAGCGTGCTCCCTCGCTGGTTGGGGCCCTAGAGGCCCTCAATCAGATCCCGGTAATCCCCCACCGCCGCAAATTCTGCTGTGTCCTTCGGCCCTTTGCGGCTGTCCGGCTCCTTCACCGCCAGCAGATGCGCCACGCCGAAACCCCGGGCGCTGCGCAGGATCGGCAAGGTGTCGTCGATGAACAGGCTGCGCGCCGGATCGAAGCGCAGATCCGCCTGCAACGCGTCCCAGAACTGCGGGTTTTCCTTGGGGAAACCGTAGTCATGTGAACTGATGAGCCGCTCGAAGTACGGCGCCAGTTCGATCCGCTCCAGTTTCAGCGACAGCGAATCACGGTGTGCGTTGGTGATCATCACCACCCGCTTGCCGGCCTGCCTGATCGCCGCCAGAAAGGTGTCGGCGTCCGGACGCAGGGCGATGAGGTGGGCGGTCTCCAGCTTCAGTTCGCGCACCGGCAGCTTCAGTTCGGCGCTCCAGAAATCCAGGCAGTACCACTGCAGCCGCCCCGCGTTGCGTTCGAACAGCGGCTGCAGTTCCATCTGCGCCATGGCCAGGCTCATGCCGTGCAGTTCGGCGTAGCGCCGGGGCAGGTGCTCCAGCCAGAAATGGTTGTCGAAGTGCAGGTCCAGCAGCGTGCCGTCCATGTCCAGCAGAACGGTATCGATGTCGGACCACGGTAATGAAGGCATGGCAACGTCTCGGGGGGTAGAAAGATATCCGACGCAAACAATCGGAAAAGCCGCGTTATAGTAGCGCGTTCACCCAAGGAGCTTCGCATGCGCCAGAAACCCACCGTCCTCGCCCGCGAGATTGTCGCCACCAGCCGGCTGTTCTGCGTCGAAGAACTGAAGCTGCGTTTTGCCAACGGCGCGGAGCGCACCTACGAGCGCCTGGTCGGCAAGGGCGCCGGGTACGGTGCCGTGATGATCGTGGCGATGCTCGATGCCGAGCACGCGGTGCTGGTCGAGGAATACTGCGGCGGCACCGACGAATACGAGCTGTCGCTGCCCAAGGGCCTGATCGAGCCCGGCGAGGATGTGCTGGCGGCGGCCGAGCGTGAGCTCAAGGAAGAGGCCGGCTACGGCGCGCGGCAGCTGGAACACCTGACCGAACTGTCGCTGTCTCCGGGCTACATGAGCCAGAAGATTCAGGTGGTGCTGGCCACTGATCTGTACGAAGAGCGCCTGGAAGGCGACGAACCTGAGCCGATGCGCGTGGACAAGGTCAACCTGCGCGAGCTGTCGGCCTTGGCGCAGACTCCGAACTTTTCCGAAGGCCGCGCGCTGGCGGCCCTGTACCTGACCCGTGATCTGCTGACCCAGCGCGGGTTCTTCAAGCCATGAGTGAGAGCCCGATGAATTTTCCCCATCCGATGATGGCGCCGGTGGTTGAACTGGCCTTGCGCGCAGGCCAGGCGATCCTGCCGTTCTGGCGCGCCGGGGTGGCGGTCACCGCCAAGTCCGACGATTCGCCGGTGACCGCTGCCGATCTGGCGGCGCACCACGTGATCGCAGCCGGTCTGGCGGCGTTGGCGCCGGACATTCCGGTGCTGTCCGAAGAGGACGCCGACATCCCGCAGGCCGTGCGCGCCGGGTGGCAGCGCTGGTGGCTGGTGGATCCGCTGGACGGCACCAAGGAGTTCATCAGCGGCAGCGAGGAGTTCACCGTCAACATTGCCCTGGTCGAGAACGGTCGGGTGGTGTTCGGTGTGGTGTCGATGCCGACCAGCGGGCGCTATTACGTCGGCGGCGCCGGGCTCGGCGCCTGGCGCGGCGACACGGGCGGCTCGCCGCAGGCGATCCGGGTGCGCGATGTGCCGGGGCCGGGCGAGGCGTTCACCGTGGTCGCCAGCCGCCGTCATTCCAGCCCGGAGCAGGAGCGGCTGCTGAACGGCTTGAGCGCCAGCCTCGGCGAGCTGCAACTGGCGAACATCGGCAGTTCGCTGAAGTTCTGCCTGCTGGCCGAAGGGGCGGCGGACTGCTACCCGCGCCTGGCGCCGACCTCGCAGTGGGACACGGCGGCGGCGCAAGGCGTGCTGGAAGGCGCCGGCGGCGAGGTGCTGGACCTGAACGGCGTGGCGTTCAGCTACCCGGCCCGGGAGTCGTTGCTCAACGGGTTCTTCCTGGCGTTGCCGGCGAAGGCGGCGTGGCGCTCGAAACTGCTGGAACTGGCCCGTACCTGACGCCTTCAGCGGTGCAGGACGTATTGGCCGGTGAAGGTCACCGCGTCCTCATCGCTCCCGGCGTTGACGACCCGCGTCTGCAGCGTCAGCCGCGCGCGCCCGTAACGCCGGTACATCGCCAGGAATTTCTTCCATACCGCTGCCTCCGGTTCCGGGCAAACGGCGACGGCATCGCCGGTCACCGGCAGGGGATAGAGGATCTGCCCTTCCTGAATGACGATGTGGCCGTCGGTGATGCCTTCCTCTTTCAGGCGCAGGTGCAGCCAGCCCCAGCCGGCCAGCACCGCGCCGCAGTACAGGCTGCCGCCGAACATGGTGCTCTTGTGGTTGACGTTGGCCTCCAGCGGCAGGTGCAGGCGCAGTTGCCGTTCGTGCCAGTCGAGCACCTTGAGGCCCATGTCCCGGGTCAGCGGGATGTCGTGGTGGAGGACGGATTCCAGGTAAAGGCTGTCGCGGCTCATGTCCGATCCTCTTGCGGCAACGGGTGTGCGTAGGGGCGAATCATTCGGATTCCTCGGACTGGCCGGCGCCGTCGGCGAAGTTCAGGCCGTGCTTGCGCAGTTTGTCGTGGAGGGTCTTGCGCGGAATGCCCAGGGCTTCGGCGAGGCTGCGCACCGAGCTGTGGGAGCGCGCCAGTTCGGCGGCGATCAGCGATTTCTCGAAGTTCTCCACTTGCTCGCTGAGGCCGGCGCCGACCGTTCCGGCGGTCGCACTGCCCTGGCCGCCGCTTTCGGTGTTGTCCAGCGCCAGTTCCAACCCGAGGGCGAAGCGCTCCGCCGCGTTCTGCAGCTCGCGCACATTGCCCGGCCACGGGTGGCGCAGCAGCAGGGCGCGCTGGGCCGGTTGCAGTTCGTGGGTGGGCAGGCCATGGCGGGCGCTGGCTTCGTCGGCGTAGTGCTGGAACAGCACCAGCACGTCTTCGCCCCGTTCGCGCAGCGGCGGGATGCGCAGCGGGGCGACGTTGAGGCGGTAGTAGAGGTCGGCGCGGAAACGCCCTTGATCGGCAGCCTGGCGCAAATCCTCCTTGGTCGCCGCGATGACGCGGATGTCCAGCGGGATCAATTGATTGCCGCCCAGCCGTTCGACCACCCGCTCCTGCAGCATGCGCAGCAGCTTGACCTGCACGTCCAGGCTCATGCTTTCGATCTCGTCGAGAAACAGCGTGCCGCCGTTGGCGAACTCGAACTTGCCGATCCGGCGCTTCTGCGCGCCGGTGAAGGCGCCGGGCTCATGGCCGAACAGTTCGCTTTCCACCACCGATTCGGCCAGGGCGCCGGCGTTGATCGCCACGAACGGCCCGTTGCGCCGGCTCGACAGGTCATGCAGGGCGCGGGCGACGACTTCCTTGCCGGCGCCGGTCTCGCCAAGGATCAGCACGTCGGCCTTGGTCGCGGCCAGGGCGCCGATCTGTTCGCGCAGGCGCAGCATGGGCGCCGAATGCCCCACCAGCCGCGCGCTCAGTTCGTTGCGGTCGCTGAGCGCCAGGCGCAGGCTGCGGTTGTCCAGCACCAGCCGCCGCAAGGCCAGGGCGCGGCGCACGCTGTCGAGCAGGGCGTCGCTGGCGAAGGGTTTCTCCAGAAAGTCATAGGCGCCGGCGCGCATGGCCTGCACCGCCAGCGGCACATCGCCGTGGCCGGTGATCAGCAGCACCGGCAGTTCCGGATCCAGGGCGTGCAGTTCGGTCAGCAGTTCCAGGCCGTCCATGCCGGGCATGCGGATGTCGCTGACCACCACGCCCGGCCAGTCTCGCTCCAGTTGCCCGGCCAGGCCGGTGGCCTCTGACAGCGACAGGACTTTCAGGCCGGCCAGGTCCAGGGTCTGGCCGAGGGCCTGGCGCAGGTGCGGATCGTCGTCGATCAGCAGCACCTGGATGCGGTTGTCGATGGTCATGCGCTTCGGTCCTCGGACGGTTGCAGACTGACGCCGGGCGCTCCGGCGCGCAGCCTCAGGGTGATCAGGGCGCCGCCTTGCTTGTGGTTGGCGAACGACAGTTCGCCGCCGAAGGCGCGCATCAGGGTCTCGCAGATCGCCAGCCCCAAGCCAAGGCCCTGGGTGCGGGTCTTGGTGGTGTAGAAGGGCTCGCTGGCGCGGCCGAGGGCCTCCATGCAGAAGCCGGGGCCGTTGTCGCGGATGTACAGGTTGACGCCGTCGCCGGTGGATTCGGCACTCAGCCACAGTTTGCGCGGCGGGCCTTTCTCGGTCAGGGCGTCGAGGGCATTGGCCAGCAGGTTGCCGAGCACCTGGCGCAGGCGGGTTTCCCCGGCCTCCACCCACAAGGTGGCGGCGGGCAGGTCGCGGATCAGCTCGACGTCCATGCTCCGCCGGCGCTTGGCCAACAGCGCCAGGGCGTCGTCCAGCGCCGGTTGCAGGGCGACGCTCTCGGGAGCGTGGCGGTCGCGGCGGGCGAAGGCGCGCAGGTGGGCGATGATCGAGGCCATGCGCCCGGTCAGTTCGCTGATCAGCTTGAGGTTGCCGCGGGCGTCGTCGGTGCGCTGATGGTCGAGCAGCACCTCGGCGTTTTCGGCGTAGCTGCGGATCGCCGCCAGCGGCTGGTTGAGCTCGTGGCTGATGCTCGCCGACATGGTGCCCAGCGCCGACAGCTTGCCCGCCTGCACCAGGTCGTCTTGGGCCCGCACCAGTTCCTGCTGGGCGTGCTCGCGCTCCAGCACTTCCTGCTTCAGCCGGCGGTTGAGCCCTTCGAGGTCGCTGGTGCGCTCGGCGACCCGACCCTCCAGCTCACGCCGGGCCTTGCCTTCGAAAGCGATCCGTTCCAGGTAGTGCCGGCGCCGCTGCATCATCAGCCCGAGCAGCAGCATCACCACCAGCAGCGTGGCGCCGCCGATCGCCACCACGGTGCGCACCGGACGGTCGATCAGGGTGCGCGGGGCGAGGATGCTCACGCTCCAGCCGGTTTCGGTGATTTCCCGGGTCTGGGTCAGCCACGCCGTGGGGCTGAGGTTCAGCGGGCGCGGATCGCGGGTCGGATAGGGCTGGATTGCGGTGATCGCCGTGCGCTCGCTGTCGCTCAAGGGCCGGGTCGAGCGGAAGCGCCATTCCGGGCGCGACGTGAGGATGACCACGCCGTTGTGGTCGGTCACCAGCAGTTGTTCGGGCGTCTTGCCCCACAGGCTTTCGGTGTGGTCCAGGTCGACCTTGATCACCAGCACGCCGATGGTCTTGTCGCCCGCGCGCACGGCGGCGGCGAAGAAGTAGCCGCGCTTGGCCGAGGTGGTGCCCAGGCCGAAGAAGCGCCCGAGGTGCCCGGCCATGGCTTCGCTGAAGTAGGGCCGGAAGGAGAAATTGCGCCCGACGAAGCTGTCGTGCTTGTCCCAGTTCGACGCGGCCAGGGTCTTGCCGGAGGTGTCCATCAGGTACATGACCTCGGCGCCGGTCTGGGCGGCGATGTTCTTGAGCAGGCGGTTGGCGTTGGCCTGGGTGTCGCCGTCGTCGGGGGCCGCGAGCATGGCGCGCAGGGCCGGCAGGTCGCCGAGGATCTGCGGCAGCACTTCGTAGCGGTGCAGGGTGCCCAGCAGGTTGGCGACGTACAGGTCCAGGGTCTGGCGGTTCTGGCCGGCCAGTTCGCTGCGGTAGTAGCGCTCGGCCAGATGCTCCAGCGGCCACAGCAACGGGGCCAGGCACAGGGCCAGCAGGGCGAGGCTGCGCCAGCGGGGCCGGCGGGGTAGGGTCGGGGTCATGAGCATCGTGCGCCTGTGGGGACAGACGCATTATGCCTAGCCTTGCGGCAGCAGTCTGCGCGCCGCTCGGCGGGGCACAGCGCCGCTGAAGATTCGCACGGCGAATCAGGAAAAGACGTCGGCGTCCTTGAAGGCGGTGCCCGCCTGGTCCTTGGCGGACAACTGAGGCGCCTCGTCCAGCTGCCAGTCGATGGCAAGGTCCGGGTCGTCCCAGCGAATGGTGCGTTCCGCCGAAGGCGTGTAGTAGTCGGTGGTCTTGTAGAGGAATTCGGCGAATTCGCTCAGCACCACGAAACCGTGGGCGAAACCTTCCGGGATCCAGAGCTGGCGGTGGTTGTCGGCGGACAGGCGCACCGCGACCCATTGGCCGAAGTGCGGCGAGCTGCGGCGGATGTCCACGGCGATGTCCAGCACCTCGCCGGCCGTGACGCGCACCAGCTTGCCCTGGGTGTTCTGCAGTTGGTAATGCAGGCCGCGCAGCACGCCTTTCTGCGAGCGGGAATGGTTGTCCTGGACGAACTGCACATCGAGGCCGGTCGCCTCCAGGAACGCCTTGCCGTTGAAGCTCTCGTAAAAGAAGCCGCGCTCGTCGCCAAACACCTTGGGTTCGATGATCAGGACACCGGGCAGGTCGGTGGGGATTACATTCATGGGGATTTTCGGTGGCCAATGTGAATGGTCGGTATTCTTGCGCAAAGTGCCGGCCTGCGCGAGTGTCGAAGCGGATGCAACGGTCAATCGACCTTGCCGACATTCCATCGTTCCGCTCGATGGGGTTGGCCGTCGCTGCTCTCGCTCCGTCCTGCAAGCGGTTCAGGGGGTTGCAGATCGCCCGAAGCAGTGGCGATATAGGCGCCTGACAAAACAATAGGGGTCGCTCCATGTCGTTCGCCACGTTGATTCATCGTGTCAGCCTACCCACCCCGCAGGTCTCTGCGGAGCAGGCCCTGCACCTTCTGAAGGAGCATTACGGGCTGAGCGGCGCGCTGCACCCCTTGGGCAGTCAGCAGGATCTCAACTTCCGGGTCGACAGCGAGCGCGGCCGCTTCGTGCTCAAGGTCTGCCGCGGCGACTATTCGCTGGTGGAACTGCAGGCCCAGCACGCCGGCCTCAAATACCTGGCCGAACATTGCGCCGTGCCGGTGCCCCGGGTGATTGCGGCCCGCAACGGTGAAGACCTGCTGACGCTGACCGTCGGCGGCGAGTCCGTGCATGTGCGGCTGCTGGACTACATCGAAGGCCAGTCCCTGACGGCGCTCGACCATCTGGGCCACGAAGTGGTGGCTGGGTTCGGCCGGCTCTGCGGCGAGATGGATCTGGCCTTGGCCGGGTTCGACCATCCGGGCCTTGAACGCACGTTGCAGTGGGACGCCCGGCACGCCGAGGCCCTGACCGAACATTTATTGCCGGTGATCGCGGACGACCGCCAGCGCGCGCTGATCGCCGACGCGGCGGCCCAGGCCCAACACCGGTTGCGGCCGTTGCTGGCGCGGTTGCCGGTGCAGGCGATCCACATGGACATCACTGACGACAACGTCGTCTGGCAGCGGGACGCCGGGCGCCACTGGCAGTTGCAGGGCGTCATCGATTTCGGCGACCTGGTGCGCACCTGGCGCATCACCGACCTGTCGGTGACCTGTGCGGCGCTGCTGCACCATGCCGAGGGTGATCCGTTCGTGATCCTGCCGGCGGTGCAGGCCTACCACGCGGTCAATCCGCTGCTGCCCGAAGAACTGCAGGCCCTGTGGCCGCTGATCGTGGCCCGGGCGGCGGTGCTGGTGCTCAGCGGCGAACAGCAGGTCAGCATCGACCCCGGCAACGCCTACAGCCGCAACAACCTGGCCCATGAGTGGGAGATTTTCCGGGTCGCCACTTCGGTGCCGTTCGCCCTGATGGAGGCGGCGATCCTGACGGCGGTCGGGCAGACGTTGCCGGCCCTGGGCAGCGAAGGCTTTGCGCCGCTGCTGCCGGGCCTGGTCGGGCGCGAGTTCGCGCTGATCGACCTCGGCGTGCTGAGCCCGCATTTCGAGGCCGGCAATTGGGAGCAGGCCGGCATCGACCAGCGCCTGCTGGATGAAGCCGCCGCTGTGCACGGCTTGGCGGCCAGCCGCTACGGGCAATACCGCTTGTCGCGCACCCGGCCGGACTCTGCCGATGAGCCGGACACCTTCCCGCTGCACGTCGAACTGCGGGTGCCGGAAGGCTCGGCGCTGGAGGCACCGTTTGCCGGTGTGCTCCACCTGGCGGCGGACGGTTCGCTGCGCCTGGACGGTGTGCAGTCGAGCGTGCGCCTGTGGGGGGTGACGACCTCGCTGCACAGCGGCGCGGCGCTGGTCAAAGGCCAGGTGCTGGGAACGGCGGGCGGCGCCCTGACCGTGCAGTTGCTGCGGGACGCGCAACTGGAGGCGCCGCTGTTCTGCACGCCTTCGCGGGCGCCGGCCTGGCAGGCCTTGTGCCCGTCGCCGGCTTCGCTGCTGGGGCTGGCCTGCGACGCCGAGCCGGAGCTGGACGGGAAAACCCTGCTCCAACGCCGCGACGCCAGTTTCGCCCGCACCCAGAAGCATTATTACGTCGACCCGCCGCGCATCGAGCGCGGCTGGCGCAACCACCTGATCGACATGCAGGGCCGTTCCTACCTCGACATGCTCAACAACGTCGCCGTGCTCGGCCACGGCCATCCGCGCATGGCGGAGGCCGCCCGCCGGCAATGGTCGTTGCTCAACACCAACTCGCGGTTCAACTATGCGGCGGTCGCCGAGTTTTCCGAGCGGCTGCTGAAACTGGCGCCGGAGGGCATGGACCGGGTGTTCCTGGTGAACAGCGGCAGCGAGGCCAACGACCTGGCGATCCGTCTGGCGTGGGCCTACAGCGGCGGTCGCGACCTGATCAGCGTGCTGGAGGCCTATCACGGCTGGACGGTGGGTGCGGATTCGGTCTCGACCTCCGTCGCCGACAACCCGCGCGCCCTCGAAAGCCGCCCGGACTGGGTGCATCCGGTGACGGCGCCGAACACCTACCGCGGCGAGTTCCGCGGGCCGGATTCGGCGCCGGACTACGTGCGCAGCGTCGAGCATCAATTGGCCCGCCTCGACGAACAGAAACGGCAACTGGCCGGCTTCATCTGCGAACCGGTCTACGGCAACGCCGGGGGCATCTCGCTGCCGCCGGGCTATCTGAAGACCGTCTACGGACTGGTGCGCGCCCGGGGCGGCGTGTGCATCGCCGACGAAGTGCAGGTCGGTTACGGGCGCATGGGCCATTTCTTCTGGGGCTTCGAAGAGCAGGGCGTGGTGCCGGACATCATCACCATGGCCAAGGGCATGGGCAACGGCCAGCCGTTGGGCGCGGTGATCACCCGGCGCGAGATCGCCGAGGCGCTGGAGAATGAAGGCTATTTCTTCTCGTCCGCCGGGGGCAGCCCGGTGAGCTGTCAGATCGGCATGGCGGTGCTGGACGTCCTTGAAGAAGAGGGACTGTGGGAAAACGCCCAGGTGGTCGGCGGGCATTTCAAGGCCCGTCTGCAAGCGTTGGTCGAGAAGTACCCGCTGGCAGGCGCGGTGCACGGTTCCGGCTTCTACCTGGGGCTGGAACTGGTGCGCGACCGCGAGACCCTGGAGCCGGCCACCGAGGAAACCATGCGCCTGTGCGACCGGCTGCGGGAACTGGGGATCTTCATGCAGCCCACCGGCGACGACCTGAACATCCTCAAGATCAAGCCGCCGATGGTCACCTCGCGCCGGAGCGTGGACTTCTTCGTCGACATGCTGGCGAAGGTGTTCGACGAGGGGCTGTGAAGCCCCGCCTCCTGTAGGAGCGAGCCTGCTCGCGATAGCGGACGATCATTCAAGCGCGATGTTGATCGATCCGCCGCCATCGCGAGCAGGCTCGCTCCTACAGGGTTTCAATCCGATTAATATCGATGAAATTTCATAGCCTTAAGCTTCACAGCATTCATTTGGCTTTTAATGCCGATTTTTATCGGTTATAAAGTCGCCAATGCTCCGGCGTAGGTCCGGTGCCCGTGTTTTCTCCCGAAGGTTTCCCGGAGTCCAGACCACCATGACCACACTGAAAAGCACACCCCGCGCCGACGGTTTCCACATGCCGGCCGAATGGGCGCCGCAAACCCAGACCTGGATGATCTGGCCGGAGCGTCCGGACAACTGGCGCCTGGGCGGCAAGCCCGCGCAGGCCGCGCACGCGGCGGTGGCCAAGGCCATCGCCCGTTTCGAGCCGGTGACCGTGGCGGTGTCCGCCGGCCAGTACGAGAACGCCCGCGCCCGCCTCGACGTGCCGAACATCCGCCTGGTCGAGATGTCCAGCGATGACGCCTGGGTGCGCGACAGCGGCCCGACCTTCGTCATCAACGGCAGCGGCGAAGTGCGCGGCGTGAACTGGGACTTCAACGCCTGGGGCGGCTTCGACGGCGGCCTGTACTCGCCGTGGAACCGTGATTCCCAGGTCGGCGGCAAGATCCTCGAGATCGAGCGCAGCCCGCGCTACCGCACCGAAGGCTTCGTCCTGGAGGGCGGTTCGATCCACGTCGACGGCGAAGGCACCGTGATCACCACCGAAGAGTGCCTGCTCAACCGCAACCGCAACCCCCACCTGGGCCGCGAAGAGATCGAAGCGGTGCTCAGCGCCCACCTGTCGGTGGACAAAGTCATCTGGTTGCCGGACGGCCTGTACAACGACGAGACCGACGGCCATGTGGACAACTTCTGCTGCTACGTGCGCCCGGGCGAAGTGCTGCTGGCCTGGACCGACGATCCGCAGGACCCTAACTACCCGCGCTGCCAGGCGGCGATGAAAGTGCTGCAGAGCAGCACCGACGCCAAGGGCCGCCCGTTCACGGTGCACAAGATGCCGATTCCGGGGCCGCTGTACGCGACCGAAGAGGAATGCGCCGGCGTCGATCCGGTGGACGGCACCCAGGAGCGCAACCCGAGCGTGCGCCTGGCCGGTTCCTACGTGAACTTCCTGATCGTCAACGGCGGCATCATCGCGCCGAGCTTCGACGACCCGATGGACGGCCCGGCCAAAGAGATCCTGCAGAACCTGTTCCCGCAGCACGAAGTGGTGATGGTGCCGGGCCGCGAACTGTTACTGGGAGGCGGTAACATTCACTGCCTTACCCAGCAGCAGCCTGCCCCGCACAAAGAGTGAGTGCGGATGTAACAGCTTGAGTTGATTGGAGAATCGCTCAGGCCAAAATCCGGCCTCGTCGCCCGAAGAGAAACCCGCAGCCCGTCAGGACCGCGGGTTTCTTTATGGCCGCCGGTCGGCGATTTTCCTAATTTGGCATAGCTCTTGTATCGCTCATGGCGCACTAGGGAGGGGGGAGAACTTCAACGGTTCTGTCATAAACCTTGGATAACTTAGCCGCTCACGAACGGGGAGAGAGCGCTGAAATGAACGCCGAAGTGAACGTAATCAGCGAGCGGACGTTGCATCCCATGGCTGTAAACACTGAGTCGCTCCAGATTGTCGCGCACTGGTTGAAGTCCAATGGAACGCGTCAGATCAGGGAACCTGATCCGCGCCGGATGATGATCGAGCGTTACCCCGCTGGCCTGTTCAGCGAGGCGGAACTGGAAGCGTTGTGGGATGTGATGGAAGGATAAAGAAGAACGACTAAGGACAGGTGAAAGCGCTGCCGGGAGGGCGGCGCTTTTTTTTGCCTGCGGGAAAGGCGGGGTTCCCCGGGGTGTCTGTGCCGCCGCCATCGCCAGCAGGCTGGCTCCCACATTGTTCAGCGGTGACCATGGATTTTGCGGTCACCCCGGAACCCTGTGGGAGCCAGCCTGCTGGCGATGGCGGCGGGTCAGCCGGAAATGCCCCGAAGGGCACACCGGCGACCCGATGCTCAGAAACTGTACGTGCCGGTGACCACCAGGCTGCGCGGCGCGCCCGGCTGGATCTGGAACGCACTGGTGGCCGACGAGTAGTACTCGCGGTCGGTGATGTTGTTCAGCGCGGCGCGCACGTCCCAGTCCTTGTGGCGGTAGCCGGCCAGGGCGTCCCAGCGGCCGTAGCCCGGCAGCACCGTGGTGTTGGCGTTGTCGGCGTAGCGCTGGCCGACCAGGGTCAGGCCGGTTTCGGCGTACCAGCCCAGCTCCGGTTTCCAGGTCAGGAACAGGCTGCCGTTGCGCTTGGCGACGTTGTTCACGCGGTTGCCTTCCAGGCCGTTGTTGTCCTTCTCGATGGTCGCGTCCTGCACGCCGACGCCGCCGCGCACGTACCAGTTGCCGGTGATCTTGCCGGTGCCGGTCAGCTCGATCCCGCGCGAGCGCTGCAGGCCGCTGAGCACGGTCAGGGTCGGGTCGTTCGGGTCGGTGGTGCGGCGGTTGTAGAGCTCAAGCTCGTAGACCGCCAGGGTGGTGCTCAGGCGGTCGTCGAGCCAATCGCTCTTGACCCCGATTTCCTTCTGCTTGGTCAGCTCCGGGCTCAGGTCGTTGCCGTTGCCCGACGCGCCCGGTGTGATGCCGATCAGGCCGCCGCCGACCGGCGAGAAGGTCTTGGTCCACGAGGCGTAGAACGAGTGGTTCTGCAAAGGCGTCCAGACCACGCCGAAACGCGGGCTGGTGCTGTGGCTGTCGCGGTCTTCGGAAATGTTGCGCAGCTTGTTGGTGGACTCGATGTCGAAGGTGTCGTAGCGCAGGCCGGCCAGCAGTTGCCATTGATCGTTCAGGTGCAACTGATCCTGCACGTACACGGCGCGGCTTTCGACTTCGGTGTGGCTGCTGCTCGAGACCTGCATGCGCCCGGTGTGGCGCAGGTCGCGGTCAGGGTTGTACAGGTCCAGGCCCGGCACCGGCGAACTGCCGCGCCCGGAAGTGGCGGCGTTGTACAGCGTCGGATCGCGGCGCTGGCTGCCGGTCTCGAGCCCGGTGAGCAGGCGGTGCTCGAGGCCGAACGTCTCGAAGCCGCCTTCCAGCTCAAGGTTGTTGTAGATGTTGCGGGTGGTCAGCTCCTGCTGCCAGTGCTGGCGAGTGACCTTGTTGGTCTTCTTGTCGAAGCCGGTGAGGTAGGTGTTGTCGAAGTCGCTGTCGAGCTTGAACACGCCGAGGGTGTGGCGCAGTTGCCAGTTGTCGCTCAGTTCGTAGCTCAGGCGCGAGCGCAAGGATTGCGTCTTGTCGTCGATGAAGTCGTGGTCGTTGCCGTAGGTGGTGTCCCGGCCGACGTCCGCCGGGCGCCCGTTGATGCCGGGGATGCCGCGGTCGGGGGTGCGGTTGTAGCGACTGTATTCGTACTGCACCAGCCAGTTCAGGTCCGGCGTCAGTTGCCAGCTCATCGACGGGGCGAACAGCTGGCGGTTGCCGCTGACGCCGTCGCGGAAGCTGTTTTCGTCCATGTTGCCCATGTTCAGGCGCAGGCTGATGTTCTCGCTCGGGTCGGTGCTGAGGTCGGCGTACAGGCTGCGCAGATCCTCGCTGCCGCCCTGGGCCTCGATGGTCGAGCGGCGGCCGGCTTCCGGCGCCTTGCTCACCCGGTTGACGATCCCGCCCTGGCTGCCGCGGCCGTAGAGCACGGCGGCCGGGCCCTTGAGCACTTCGACGCGTTCGATGTTGTGCAGGTCGCGCTTGTACTGGCTGTCGTCGCGGATGCCGTCCAGGTAGAAGTCGTTGCTGGCGTCGAAGCCGCGGATGCGCAGGCTGTCGAACCGGGTGTCGCCGCCGTTGCTGACGTTGGGGATGCCGCTCAGGGCGTCGCCCAGGTCGTTGGTGCCGTAGTCGGCGACGTTGGCGGTCTTGACCGAGTCGATCGCCTGGGGCACGTAGCGCACGGGCGTGGCGGTGCGGGTGGCGGTGCTGCTGACTTTCACGCGCGGGTCGTCGACTTGCGATTCGGCGCTGATCGACGTGGCGGGCAATTCGGTCGCGCAGTAGGCGAAACCGGAGGACAGGACGGCGGAAAGCCCGAGGGTGACGGGCGTGAGACGGAACGGGGCAGGCATTGAAAAGCGCATCCGAAAGGGTGGAGGAATCTGAGCGCGTGAATGGTAATGCTTTGCATTTGCCTCCGTTAATGATTCGTTAATAAGTTCCTTTGATTGATTGTTTCAATTTATTTCGGGATTGATACAAACCCGTTCCGCCCGCCATTCGACCGATTCAGGCAACAGACTGAACGCGATTCCGGCGTTTTTCGACAACCGCTGGAGTACTAATCTGCCGCCATCGATTTTTCCCACCTTTGATGCCGGAGTTTCCGATGATCCTTCACTACATTTACGACCCGCTCTGTGGCTGGTGCTACGGCGCCGAACCCCTGGTTCAGGCCGCGCAGCAGGTGCTGCCGGTGGTGCCCCACGGCGGCGGCATGATGACCGGCGCCAATCGCCAGAATGTTTCGCCGCAGCTGCGCAATTACGTCATGCCTCACGACCGGCGCATCGCCGAGTACACCGGCCAGCCGTTCGGCGAGGCGTATTTCGAGGGGCTGCTGCGCGATCACACGGCGGTCTTCGACTCCGCCCCGCCGATCGCCGCGGTGATGGCCGCCGAACAATTGGACGGGCGCGGGCTGACGCTGCTCGGCCGCCTGCAGACCGCCCATTACGTGGAAGGCCGGCGGATCGCCGATGAGGCCGTGCTGATGGAACTGGCGGCTGAGCTGGGTTACGACCCGGCCGCTTTCCGGGCGGCTTTCGCGTCCGCCGATACCGCGCGCCATATAAAGGAAAGCCGCGCACTGCTGGCGACGCTGCACGGCAACGGCTTCCCGACCTTCGCGCTGGAGCAGGACGGGCAGTTCACCCTGTTCGATATCGGCCCGTGGGTGGGCAAGCCGCAGGCCTTCGCCCAATGGCTGGTCGAGTGCCTGCCGAGTGCTGCACCTGCGCAGGCCTTGCCGGTCTGCGGGCTCGACGGCTGCGCTTGAGCGCATCAGGGAATCCCTGATCGCTGTCATTTCCGTGCACGCCGCTATCACAAAAATTACGTTTTTTAGACGATTTTTGCCTATTTACAGACGATTCTTGAAATTGACACATTGTTCAGGGCGCGGCTACGATTCGGCCCAACGCCTGTGGCCAACCGCCATGACTCAAGAACAATAAGAAGGCCCGCTACGGCTTTGCCGTGGGCGGGCCTTTTTGTTCCGGGATGAAAAAAGAGTGCGATAGCGCCGTTTCAGCCGTTCGACACAGCGCGTTTCAACCCGTAATAAGGAAAACAAAATGTTGAACAAGCGGATCAGTCTGATCGCATTGGGGATGTTGAGCGCCACTTCGGCCATGGCTAACGACCAGGCCGAGTCCAAGGGTTTTGTTGAAGACAGCAGCCTCAAAGTGCTGCTGCGCAATGCCTACATCAACCGTGACTACAAAGACGGCAACAAAGACAAGGCCGAGTGGGGCCAAGCGGCCATCGGCACGTTCTCGTCCGGCTTCACCCAAGGCACCATCGGTGTGGGTGTGGACGCCTTCGGTCTGTACGCGCTGCGTCTGGACGGCGGCAAGGGCCGCAGCGGCGCCGGCGGCATCGACTTCTTCAAGCAAGGCGACAGCGGCAACGCGGCCGACGACCTGTCCAAGGGCGGCGCGGCGGTGAAATTCCGTCTGTCCAACACCGTGCTGACCTACGGTGACCAGATGCCGGCCCTGCCGGTGCTGAACTACGATAACTCGCGCCTGCTGCCGGAAAGCTATACCGGCACCCTGATCACCTCCAAGGAGATCAAAGGCCTGGAACTGAACGCCGGCCGTTTCACCGCCGAATCGCGCAAGAGCGCCGAAGGCCGTGACAGCGGCGGCCTGAAGTCGATCAACGTGTTGGGCGGCAGCTACCAGTTCACCGAGCACTTCAAGGGTGCGCTGTACGCTTCCGACGTCGAAGACGTGCTGAAGAAGCAGTACATCAACGCCAACTACGTGCTGCCGATCGACAAGGATCAGTCCCTGACCTTCGACTTCAACGGCTACCGCACCAAGCTGGACGACTCCTACGTCCGCGAAAGCGGCGCGACCGGCGACGACAACAAGATCTGGAGCCTGGCGGCGACCTTCGCCACCGGTCCCCACTCGTTCACCGTGGCGCACCAGCGCTCCACCGGCGACAGCAACCTGGGCTACGCCTACGGCGGCTACCAGAAAGGCCAAGGCCGCGTCGGCGACGGCGGCAACACCATCTACCTGGCCAACTCCTACTGGTCGGACTTCAACGCTGAAGACGAACGCAGCTGGCAGCTGGGCTACGGCCTGGACTTCGGCGCCTTCGGCGTGCCGGGCCTGAGCTACAACTTCGCGTACGTGCGTGGCGACAACATCACCACCTCCACCAGCGAAGGCGGCACCGAGCGCGAAATCTTCAACCAGTTCAAGTACGTGGTGCAGAGCGGTCCGGCCAAGGACCTCAGCGTGAAACTGCGCAGCTCGATCCTGCGCGTGTCGCAGAAGTCCAGCGAGTACAACGTCAGCGGCAACGAAGTGCGTGTGTTCGTGGATTACCCGATCAACATCTTCTGATGATCGCTTAAGCTGCACACATGGAAAAAACCCCGACCGGTTCGGGGTTTTTTTTCGGCCCGTTTTTGATGAAAAAGGCGAAAAAGACGCTTTTCGACCCCTTCAAACTGCATTTGAAGGTGCTTCAAAAGCCGTTTCAAACAGGGCTTCAAATGCCTGAAATTCTTTCTCATGGACGCAAATTCTCCACCCTCTAGATTAGGGCGTTCAATGCAACGGAGAATTTGGTAATGATCGTTTTGAACAGAGAAGTGGGCGAATCGCTACGGCGCGACAAGTATGTCAACGTCCAGGGTGGTGACTTCAATCTCTACGGTCATTTCGCCGACTTCGTCAGACTGACCAAAAGTTGGGAAAACATGGAACCTGACAGTTATTACGGTCAGGCCGACGCCGGCATGCGCTACCGTCGCTACAGCGACTTCGAATACAACCCCAAGACCCGTGAACTGCGTCAGCTGGAACACCGCGCGTATGTGCAGTCCAAGGCCAACAACAGTTACGTGGGCGGCGTGGTGCGGCACTTCCAGGACTTCTCCGATGAAGTCATCACTTCGCCGGTGATGCGCAGCCTGATCGACACCGATTTCGAGGTGTACAAGAACGTGCTGCCGGAAGAGCTGCACGAGGAAATCTGGCAGTGCCAGATCCACCAGATCCGCATCGAGATCAAGCCCGGCAAGCAACTGGAGATCACGCCGGAAGGCATCCACTGCGACGGCTACCCGTTCAGCGGCGTGCACTTCTGGGGCCGCAACAACGTCGATGGCGCCGAAAGCCGTCTGTACGACATCCATGAGCATCAACTGGCGTCGACCACCTACCAGGAAATCCTCGACACCACGTACTTCCTCGACCGCGACATGCGCCACTACGTGACACCGGCGCGCAACACCCATTCGAGCGCCATGGCTTACCGGCAGATTCTGGCGATTTCCTTCTCGCGGCCCGGGACCGCTTTCGACATTGTTCGCTAATCAGATCACCCCAATCGACGGCGTCGAATGCTCGACGCCGGTGGTGCTGCGACGCGCCACCGCCAAGGATGCGCAGCGCATGGAGCGCTTCTTCCGCCAGTTCGACGAAGTGTCCTTCTGCGAGTGGCAGGACGCCAAGTGCCTGCGCGGCGTGCTGATCCAGAAGACCACCACGGCGTACCTGGCCTTCGACGTCGAAGGCGAGATCGTCGGCGCGGTGCTCGGCGGCATGCTCGGCAGCCGCGGCACCATCAACCACCTGGCGGTCAGCCTGCGCTACCGCAGCCAAGGCGTCGGCCAGCGGCTGGTGGAGGCGGCGTCGTCCGACATGAAGCGGGTCGGCGTGCTGCGGATGTTTCTGTTCGTCGACGATGCTAACCTCGCGGGCAAGCGTTTTTGGACGGCCCAGGGTTTTTGCGAACCTCACGGCGAACGGACTTACGAGAGGGATCTATGAATGAAACGTCCGGCAGTGCGCCGCTGATGGCCGACCGTCAGCCGTCGCGCACGTTCGCCGAAGCCAGCCCGGTGGTGGCCGGCTACTTCACGGTGTCGTTCGTGTTCGGGCTGATGGCAGTCAACGCCGGGCTGCCGCTGTGGCTGCCGGTAGCGATGTGCCTGTTCGTGTATGCCGGTGCTTCGCAATTCGCGGCGCTGGCGCTGATCAGCAGCGGGGCGTCGCTGACCACCATCGTGCTGACCACTTTCCTGATCAACGCGCGGCATATGCTGATGTCGGTGTACATGGCCAAGGCCTTGCGCGCGCTGGGCCTGAGCCGCATGGAGCGCTGGTGCTACGCCGGCGGGCTGACCGACGAATCGTTCGCCTTCCACAGCGTGAAACTGGGCAACGGCGCACCGGTGAACGTGCGTTACCTGATCGGCTTCAACCTGTTCTGCCACACCTCTTGGGTGCTCGGCGGGTTGCTCGGGGCGGTCTGCGCGCAATACGCGGCGCACCTGATCAAGTACCAGCTCGACTACGCCCTGACCGCGATGATGCTCTACGTGCTGGTCTCGCTGTGCAACACCCGGAAAAAACTCGTCGCCGCCCTGGCCGCCGTGCTGTGCATGGGTGCACTGAGCCTGGTGGGCACTTCGCCGTTCAACGTTTTCATCGCCACGTTTGTGGGTTGCGGGGTGGGTGTATGCCTGACCAAACGTTCCTGATGCTGGTGGTGGCGCTGATGATGGCCGTGACCTTCCTGCCGCGGGCGCTGCCGCTGCAGGTCAACACCGAGCACTGGCCGCCCTTCGTGGCGCGAGCGCTGGAGTACCTGCCGGTGGCGATCGTCGCTGCGATCAGCCTGACTCCCTTGTTGATCAAGGATCAGCGCATACAGCTCGACCGCCCGGAATTCTATGCCGCGATTCCGACGTTGTTATGTGCGTATTTCAGCAAAAACCTCTTTCTCAGTGTGGCGGTTGGGACGGCTGCGTACATTGCGCTCGGCTCGTTCATGTAGCGGCAGATCGACCACCTCGTTCAGCGCCTGGCCGGACAGGTTCGGGTTGTTCACCGCCAGGCGCACTTCGAGGAAATCCTCGAACCCGGGGAAAATCGTCAGGCCGTTCTTCTGCGCGGCCTCGCGCGAGACCATGCCGACGCCGTCCATCTGGGTGATCAGCGACAGGGTCAGGGTTTCGCTGCATGAATAGACCATGCGCTGGCCGTTCTCGTGATTGCCCAGCCCCGCGTCGAGAAAACGCAAGAAGCTGTGGGAATACGGACAATCTTCTGCGGGACGCACCTGAAACTTGTTGCCCAACAACGTCAGCGGATCATTCTCCTGCCCGCAATGGGCGCCGACCACCTGCACCTGCACGTCCGGCAGGACAAGGCTCGGCAGGCCCGGCCGCTGCGGGCCGATCAGCACCGCCAGGTCGAAGTCCTCGTTCTTCAGCTTGCTGAGGTTTTCCATCGACTCGGCGTAGCTGAATTCCATCTGGTAATCGGGAAACACCTCGATCAGGCGTCCGATCATCCGCCGGTTGAAGTCCGGCGCCAGCGTGTTGTTCAACGCCACCTTCAGGGTGCGCTGGCCCGGCGCCTTCAGCGTTTCGACTTTCTCTTCCATCTGGCGCGTGGCGATCAGCACCCGGTCCATGTAAGGCGTGAGCTCGGTGCCTTGCGGCGTCAGCGTCAGCCCTTTGTTGGATCGGCGAAACAAGCGGAAACCGAACTGTTCTTCGACCTTGTTCAACTGCGCGGCCAACGCCTGCACGGTCAGGCACGAATGCTCGGCTGCGGCCGACAACGAGCCGGTCTGCACGATGCGCATGAGGTTGCGTAAGGTTCTGCTATCCATGGGTAATGCCCTCTGATGTGGGCTGGGTATTGTTGTGTACGTTTCCGCCGGTCCGGCGCCATCTGCCGGCTATATTCCTGTACCTGAGCATAGTTGTCGCGCAATTAGTAGCGAATTGATGCCCCCGCCGATGGCTGGAGGCTGACAGAGGATCGGGGTTTTTGATGACGTGGGGGTGATTGGGGTCAAAAAAGTACCCGAATCAGTCATGGGAGAGTGGTTATTCTGAGAGAAGGGGATGAGAGGAGAGATTCTCCTTTACTTGCGATCATTACGGAAAATTCCTATGGAAAGCTGCAATTGCGCTGATGGCGTCGGTCTCTGTCAGCACCTCTAATAGGTTCCGTTCGTATCAGTAAATAGCAGATACAGGTGATTGCCTTGGATGTTCAGTTGAGATTCGCCGATTCGCGAAGCGGTATCGATAAGGATTTGGAGGCAGAAGCCAGCAAGGTTTTGGACGCTCACGGGCTTACCCTCGCAGATGCAGTTCGTTTGTTTCTCATTAAAGTCGTTACGACTCAGAACCTACCGTTCGAAACGCGAAAACCTTCCCCGAAGGCCGCCCGGGCCATACGGGAAGCTAGAGAGATAGGTCGACGTTTCGACTCCATGGATGAAGGGCAAAGAAAGCAGGGCCGACGAAAACGCACTAAGTAGCGGCATGAAGAAGGCTTGGCGGTTTGCGCCGAATTGATTACACCACCTCACAAATGAAGTACCCCATCCCTACTTTTTCCCCTCCCGCCGCACGCCTAAATTGAGCTCCAACACCTGACCCCATCCCGAGGCCAGGTCACTGGGAGAGTCGTCATGCCATTCGTCAGCGTCCGCATCACCCGCGACGGCGTCACCGCCGAACAGAAGGCCCAGGTGATCGCCGAAATCACGGAAACCCTGGAACGCGTCCTCAACAAACGCCCGGATCTGACCCACATCGTGATCGAGGAAGTCGACACCGATAACTGGGGCTACGCCGGCATCACCACCACCGAGTACCGCCGACAGCTGGCGGAACGGGGCCAGTCATGACCCCGACCGTGACCATCGATTTCGTCTCCGACGTGGTGTGCCCGTGGTGCGCCCTCGGGGCGACGGCGCTGGAGCAGGCCATCGCCAACCTGGCCGGTGAAGTCTTGGTGGAGCTGACCTACAAGCCCTTCGAACTGAACCCGGACATGCCCGCCGAAGGCGAACCGGCAGAGCAGCACCTGATGCGCAAGTACGGGCGCAGCGCCGCCGACATCGCCGCCGGCAAACGGATGCAGATCGAACGCGGCCAGGCCATCGGCTTCGAGTTCGACCTGGAGAAGCGCACGCACTTCTACAACACCTTCGACGCCCACCGCCTGCTGATGTGGGCGGCGCAGGAAGGGCGGCAGATCGCGCTGAAGAAGATCCTGCTGCGCGCCTACTTCCGCGACGGTGCCGACCCGAGCGACCGGCCGACCCTGGTGCAACTGGCCGCCGAAGCGGGACTGGATGCGGCCCGGGCCCGCAAGGTGCTGGCCAACGACGAGTTCGCCAGCGAAGTGCGCCAGCTCGAAACGTTTTACCGGCAACACGGCATCAACTCGGTGCCGGCGCTGATTCTGAACGGCACGCACCTGGTGTCCGGTTCGCAATCGGTCGAGTACTACGAACAGATGCTTAAACAACTGGCCAAGGCCTGATTGAACACCGTCTTTATCATTGAGGAATCCATCATGAGCAGCTCGAAAAAAACCGTCGTCATCACCGGTGCATCCCAAGGTCTGGGCGAAGGCATGGTCAAGGCCTTCCGCGAACTGGGCTACAACATCGTCGCCACCTCGCGCTCGATCAAACCGTCGAACGACCCGCAGATCCTGACCATCGCCGGCGACATCGGTGACCCCGCCACCGCCCAGCGCGTGATCAGCGAAGGCGTGGCCCGCTTCAGCCGCATCGACACCCTGGTCAACAACGCCGGCATCTTCGTCGCCAAACCGTTCACCGCCTACACCCCGGAAGACTACGCGGCGGTGCTGTCGGTCAACCTCAACGGCTTCTTCTACATCACCCAACTGGCCATCGCCGAAATGGAAAAACAGGGCAAGGGCCACGTGGTCAACATCACCACCAGCCTCGTCGACCACGCCATCGACGGCGTCCCTTCGGTTCTCGCCTCACTGACCAAGGGCGGCCTCAACGCCGCGACCAAATCCCTGGCCATCGAATACGCCAAACGCGGCATCCGCGTGAACGCCGTATCGCCAGGCATCATCAAGACCCCGATGCACGGCGAAGAAACCCACGCGGCGCTGGGCAGCCTGCACCCGGTCGGGCAAATGGGCGAAATCGAGGACATCGCGCAGGCGGTGGTGTACCTCGACAACGCGGGGTTCGTCACCGGCGAGATTCTGCATGTGGATGGCGGGCAGAGCGCTGGGCACTGAGTGCGGTTGAAACACAAAGCCCTCGCAGAGATGCGAGGGCTTTTTTATGGACGCGGTTCAGGGTTTGGGCTTCGGCGAATCCAGGACTTTCACTGCGTCGTCGATCAAGGCCTTGCTCAACTCCTGCAAATACTGCGAAGCACAGGTGCGCAGGTCGGGATCACGCGCGGCGGAGGTGTCCGCAATCAACAATCGGGATATGTGGAGGAGCTGCGAGGCATGGGAGAGGGCGGTAGTGACCGGGACGCCGGCGTTGGTGCGGAACAGCGCGTGGTTCGAGTGGAAGGAAAAGTGGGTGAGGCCGAGGGTTTTCAGGTCTTGAGGGTGGGTCATTGGGCTTCACCTACCGTTTGCTGCGCGGTGGAGAGGGATGACCGGTGTGTGGAGCTTGGGCGGATCGATGGCATTCATTTGTGAAACTCCCTGTATCAAATGAGGGCTGCCAATTCGTTATCAGGCGAATGGGTGGCAGCTATGCGTAGGCTGATAAACCGGAGATACAGGAACCCGGCAGACCCGAAGGTCTCCCACGCACAGCCGCCATTACACGGAGTTGCGGGCATGAAAAAGCGCCGGCAAACGTGGGTTGGGGGCGCTGGTGCGCCTGCATCTTACTCGGGTTATCAGGCCCGGTCGCTGGATTGGTGGCGACGGGGTTGACGGTAGCTTGGGGGAAGGGGGGAGTGCAATCGTGGCTAGGTGGTGGCGGGGCACGGCAGTCGCAGAAGGGAAGTACGCGTGTTTTGAAGATTGTAGAAGTAAGACAGAGTGGTAAAAAATTTATCTAGTAGGATCTATCAATAGTCAGTATTTATTGAAAGTTGGGTTGGCATTTTTATCTGAAAAGACTGCCAGGAGAGTGGGGCGCAGCTATAACCATATGAATTTACTGTTTTTTTAGTTTTTTCTAGGTTGTCGTTATCTATTTATTGTGCTGTTAATAGTATTTTCTATCGCTAGGTTTACATTGTGTGTTTATGTTCTATATTCAAAGTGGATGTTTTGAGGTGTCCTCCATTGAAGAGTTTGACCAACGCGAGTGTTAAGGACTGATATGGCGCGAACGAAGAATGACTCCTACAAAGGAGCAATGTCGTCAAAAGGACAAAGAGTTAAATCCGGTGCTGACCTAAAAGAAACTTCTTTATTGACCCCGTACCCTTATCCAGAGTTGGTTTTTGGCTTGGTCGGGCCAATAGGCGTGAGCCTTGATCCAGTAATTTCTGTTCTGAAAAGCAAACTAAGGACGCTTGAATACAGTTCTGATGTGATTAGGTTGAGTGAGTGCATTGAGCTTTTTTTTAGCTCTGATTACAGCAGTAAGCCAGAACATAAGCGAATAAAGTGTTTGATGGATGAGGGAACTAAACTTCGTGTCGAAAGCGAACGCGGAGATGCAGTTGCATTGTTAGCAATTGCTGCGATAGAAAATTCTAGATCCTCAAGTAGTAAGAAAAAATCCCGGCGCGCCTTCATTTTAAGATCGCTTAAGCATCCGCATGAAGTTGAAACCCTTAGAACGGTGTATGGAAAGGGGTTTTTTCTAATTTCTGTCTATTCTCCAAGAGATGTTCGGGTTGCGGCGTTATCTGAACGGATAAGTAAGTCGCAGTTTGGTAAGGCGAATAATGCTCGAGCTAAAGCTGAGCGATTGGTAGAAAGGGATGAGGTCGAAGAAAATATTGCATTGGGACAGGATGTGAAAGATGCATTCCCGATGGCTGATTTATTTATAGATGGACGTGATAGAGCGTCTTTTGAGACTCAAATTAATAGATTTATTGAATTGTTGTTTGGTAATGTTTTTCTCACTCCAACTCGTGATGAGCATGGTATGTATCATGCGCGTTCGGCGGCGTTAAGGTCTTCTGACTTGAATCGGCAGGTTGGAGCCGCGATCTTGCGTTCTGAAGGTGATTTAATTGCTGTTGGGTGTAATGACGTTCCTAAAGCTGGTGGTGACTTGTACTGGACTGGAGATAAAGGAGATGCCAGGGATTTTCTCCGTGGTATCGACTCAATGGCTGATGAACGAGTTCAGGTTTTAGGTGAGCTGTTAGAAAGATTGAAAAATGGTGGATTACTTAACGTAGATAACAAGTCTTCTGATTTTAGTAAATTGGTTCACGATTTAATTTCAGGTAGCCAGAAACTTGTTTTGAAGGGCAGTCGTGTAATGAATCTCTTAGAATTCGGACGAAGTGTTCATGCGGAAATGGCTGGTTTAATGACCGCTGCGCGTTTGGGGGTTTCGGTTCAAGGGGCAACACTTTATTGCACAACTTTTCCTTGTCATATGTGCGCAAGACATATAGTCGCGAGTGGTATCAAACGTGTTGTATATATTGAGCCATACCCAAAAAGCAAGGCGAAACAGCTTCATCAAGATGCGATTGTTGTGGATCCTGTTACATCCTCCGATAGTCGTGTGAATTTTGAACCGTTCGAAGGTGTTGCTCCTAGACAGTATCAGGAGATTTTCGACCCTAGAGACACTCGGAAAGATCCTCAAGGGAAGACCTCCGATTGGCAAGCAAACGCAAGGCCAAGATTTTTAAGGTTTGCTACCGTTTATCGGGAGGTCGAAACGGCAATTATCGCAAATGAGATACCACGCCTTGCCAAAAAGCTAGGAGTTAAACTATCCTAATTTATAGCAATCCTGAGTAGAGAAATCATGAAAAAATCGAGCAGCCTAGCAGAACAAGTATTGAAAGCTCAAAGAGCCGTAGATGGTTGGCCTGAGTCAATAAAATCTAGTATGCGACTAGAAGGGGCCGATAATTTCCTTAAGACTTTCTCTAAGGATTCAAAGCTTACTGATCTTCAGGAAGTGAAAAAGAAAAAATAAAGTTTGTTCGTAAACAGTGCACTTAATAAGATCTTGTGTGGCAATGCAAGGTCTTTTATTTTGTTCTTTTGATGGTGAATTTGATTTGATAAACTTTGTTTTCTGAAAAATATCCCCATGTGAACTCTCGAAAGATCTCATGTTTATAATTACGAGACTCTTTGCACAAATTTCCAGTTGTTAGAATTGAAGCGATAGGTGCCAGCTATGGATGCAAATGTACTATGGCAAGTCTATATGTTCACGTTGAGGATATTTTAAAAGGGTTCAGGAACTCTAAGATTTCTCCAATTCTATGGTTGGCCTTTAGTTTGCTTTGAATCGTTACTCTGAATTCGCTGTCGAGCTATTCAGCTTATAGATAGTTAGCGACGTGCCACTTTGCATCAGATGAGCGTGCTGAAAATAGATCTGTCCCCATTCCCCTTGGGTGACTTGGCGTATGGGTACTTCTGGCAGTTTGAGGAGCCGCAGCCAGTCTAAATCGAGCGTGGGGATACGTCATGTTGATGAGATTCGGTCTCAGGCACGGGGTGGGCTTTTCAAAGAGAGTAATAAAGGTAATACGGCGAGAAAACTGCTCTGAACCCCCCCGTTTTATTGAGGTGTCAATATCACACGGAAAAGTAATATGAAGTGATATGAAAAGTGATATTTCCGCAAGATCCCCGGTTTCATTGGGTTTCGTGGTTTTTGAATATCACCTTATAAAAGAGTAATACGATTACTTCTATATCACTCAAATATCACCTTCTCAGAAAATCGCTAAAAGCCTTGTAGGACGTGTTTTTCAGCGATTTTTTGACAGGCATATCACCTTTATTACTCTTTTTTGTATGGGCCAAATATTTTAGGTCGGAGCCATGCGCTCGGTGTGCGACAGGTTTCTGTTCAAGTGTGCTTGTGCAAGCTGAGCAGTCGAACGAGATCGTGATTGCATTACATGCGATCTCTTCGTGAGGCGGCGTAATCCCCGTAGACCTTGGACGAAATTTTATAGCTTGAATGGAAATTTAAAGCCGCCGGCGGAGATTTTGAGTAGCAGGCGGTTTCTTATGAAAACTGCAGCTAAAGCCGATACAAAAGTGCTTGCCATCAAAATGACGAAGCTGAGGGACTTGTTCCACTCCAAGATGTCCGTAAAGTAGAGTAGTGTGAATTTTAGTGACGATATTGCCACCAGGTAGTGCACTACGGCGAACGTAAGGAAAACTGCTCGAGCTCCCCAATTTTGTTTTTGTTTGGCACTGGTGACCGACAGTAATGAACCAATCAGCATTAGATGAGTTAAAAGAAAAACTAGCCAGCCGGGTATCGTACTTATTGGTTGCGTTACAGGTTTTCCGAAATCTGAGGGGGACGCAATGGTAATATCGAAGCCAGTGCGTTTCTCTGGTTTTACCTGGGTGATTTTAGATAGGCCGACGACTCGGGTGGTAACGTCTGAGATTTCCAATGGGACACGCGAGAAAATTTCAATAACGAACCTATCGCCGGGATTCAAAAGAAGTGGTGCAGCTGCTAAGCCTTCTTTTGAACGGGTCAGTGTTACGTCTAGATTGGAGGGGGACGCGAAAGCAGATTGAAAGGATATTATCGAATCTTTTGCGGGTATATGTATAAGGATTGGGCTATCAAAATCTTCCCGTTTGATGGGAAGTTTTCCCGTATTAGTAATTGCAAGTGTTAAAAATGAGCCAGTACTGACGTCTATGCCTTGGTAAGAAATCTGAATCCCAGGCCAAGACTTCTCAGCAGATTCAATGTTGGCTAATTGACGCTGCAATAAGACTTCATAGCTTAACTCCTTCTTGTCTGAGAAGTAAGCGCTCCAATAAGGACTTATGAGAAATAGTGCTATAGGCAGTACGATGGTAGCAAAGAAGCCAATCATTTTACCTTTCATGAATATGACTCCTTCACATCACTTGGCAGATTGGAATTATCGAATCGACTCGCTACCAACCGTTATCCAAGCCCTGGGAGGGCGAGAGAGATTAGCGCATATTTTTGGAGGGGATGAGCGTTCCTGAGATTTACTCAAGGCTCTGCGACCCTCACTTAAAACACAACACCTGGTCTGCTTGTTACGTGGCTTGTTACGTTTGACGCAAAAACAAAAGGCTTGCATCGCTGCAAGCCCTCGTTTTGTATGGTGCCGGCACCAGGAATCGAACCCGGGACCTACTGATTACAAGTCAGTTGCTCTACCAACTGAGCTATACCGGCGTGTGGGCGACGATTATAGCGGTTGGGTGGGTTCTGTAAACCCCTGAATTCTGACTATTTTTGCGCGGGCGGCGGATCAGGCTCGGCGCAGGAGGTTGCGCAGTTTTTGTACAGTGCGCCAGGTGCGGCTGCTCTGCAGGGCGTGCAGTTGGGCTTCGGCGTGTTCGGCGCGTTGCAGGGCGGTTTCCAGGTCGGTGTTGAGCGGGTGGGCGAGTTTGTGG
This sequence comes from Pseudomonas sp. B3(2017), assembly GCF_002113595.1. Lineage (NCBI taxonomy): Bacteria > Pseudomonadati > Pseudomonadota > Gammaproteobacteria > Pseudomonadales > Pseudomonadaceae > Pseudomonas > Pseudomonas sp. B3(2017). The sequence goes on along the minus strand of NZ_NEIU01000010.1, from coordinate 57,590 downwards.
CCCTTGCAGAGGCGGAATCCGTCGAGGTTGCAGGGCGGGAGGTCGAAGGCGGGTTTGAGGGGCAGGTGTTCGTTGGCCAGGAAGTAGCTGTTGAGGCCGTCGAACAGCACGTTCTGGTAGCCTGCGCCGGTCACCAGGTGTTCCCAGGTGTGGTCGCGTTCCCATGGGGTTTCGATGAGGATGACCATGGGGCGGAAGCGGGTGAAGTCCATGCCGCGCAGGACGGTTTCTTCGTGGCCTTCGACGTCGATCTTCAGGAAGTGGATCGGTCGGTCGGCGGCGTGTTCTTCGCAGATCGACGTCAGGGTGCGGGCGTTGACGCTGAGTGTCCGCACGTCCATGCCGAGGTCTTTGCGCGCCTGGGCGACGGCGGGGTCGGCGGTGGAGAGGCCGGTGTCGGGGATGCTGTAGAAGGTCAGTTCGCCCGGCTGGTCGGTGGCCACGCATTGCAGGTTGATGTCTCGCGGGCGGTGTTGGCGCAGGGCGTCGTAGTAGTCCTGCACCGGCTCGATGTTGATGCCTTGCCAGCCGTGGTCGTAGAAGGATTTGGTGACGGAATCCTGGATCGGGTCATTGGCGCCGACGTCGATGTAGAAGCCGGTTTCGCAATGCTTGAGGGCCCGCCACAGGCGAACGTCTTCGAAATTCTCGGCGTAGGAAATGAACGTCAAAGTCGATTCCTTTCTGTCAGGTTTTTCTTATTGGTCTGTGCGCCACCGGAACGGAGTGACCTTGTATAGCAAGGGTGCCCGGCCGGTGCAATTGCCTGTTCCGGGCGTCCGGGATTCGGCGTTTATGTCCTTTTGATTGGGGGCTTATGCACAACGCGGCAGAGAGGGCGTGCGTTCAGGCGGGGTTTTGTGGACGGGTTCTCATTTGGGTCGCAAATCCCTGTTTTACAGGTTTTTTATTCATGTGAACAAAAAATGACCAGTGCTGTTTCGCCCCTGAAACAGGCGTGGATATTGGATCCACGGTCAATTCATCAACAGAGTTATCCACAGGCTGTGTAGCTTCAGGAGCGTTCGGCCAGCAGCAGGAAGTTGCGGGGCGTGAGCGGGGTGTCGCAGAAGGTGCCGAGGCGCACGGCGTAACCCTGCTCGCCGAGGAAAAGTGCTCGGTCCAGGTTCAGCCAAAGCTCCAGCGGCCGTCGGAACAGTCCGCGCAGCAGTTCCAGGTTGCGAACTTCGGCCAACCGCTGCCATCCCGCCGCTTCCAGGGCCGGCCAGTCCGGCTCGCCGCTTGTGGATAACTCTTTGAGCGCTGCGAGGTCGCGGCAGTAGTCGGCGAAGGGTTTGTCCAGCCAGGCGCTGGGCAGGGACGGGGTGGGCAGGTATTCATCGACGCCGCGCAGTTGCCGTTGCCACAGGTCGAACCCCAGGCGCCGGGCCATGGAGGTGTCGCGCTGACGGCGGACGCGTGCGCCAGCGGTGACGGTTTCGCTCATGGGCAGCGCCAGGTCTTCCAGCGACAGTTGCAGGACGGATCGCAGACCCGGCGAGGACAACGCCTGATACTCGGTCAGACGGATCCGGTTGTAGCAGCACGGCGCAATGGCCATGTTTTTGCAGCCGGCGGCGCTGGCCAGTTGCATCAGCCGCACATGCAGATCGCCGCAGGCGTGCAGGGCCACCGGGGTGTGGCGGGCGTCGAGGACGGTTGCGGCGTCGGCGGCCAGCACGTCCTGTTCGACGTGCAAGGCGTGCAGATGATGACGCTGGCTCAGTGCCTGGCCGCTGGCGACCAACAGCGGATCAAACTCCACGCAGGTGAGTTGCTGCTCGGCCCCCAGCAGGCGCCGCCCCAAATGCCCTTTGCCGGCACACCAGTCCAGCCAATGCACGGGCCTGGAGGCAAACGACAAGCGACTGGCGAAAGCCTCGATCTGCTGCCACTTGCGCCCCGGCACATCGACGTTGAGCCGATGGCCCGCCGCCTCCAGCGCATGCCCCGGCAATTCGCCCACCGCGCTCAGCTCAAGCGACAGCGCGGCCAGGGAGGCGAACGGCTCCGGCGCATTCAGCAGATCGGCAGGGTGGTTGTGGGCGTTTTCCGCATCGTCCAGCGACCGGCCGCGTAGCCAGGTGGCCAGTTCCGGGTGGGAGGTTTCCCAGGGAAGGTGCAGATGGGTGAACGGGCGGGGTTTCCACAGCGCCTGATGGGCGGTGAGAAAGGCATCCAGCGCCGTGAACCGGGCGAGGAGGGCCTCGCCCGTCAGCACGTGGGCAGCGTCAGCGCCCTTGGCAGGCATCGACGCGTAGCCAGCGTTCCAGCAGCTTGAAGCCGCGGACCAGCACGTAGGCCATGACCAGGTAGAACACGCCGGCGGCGAAGAAGATCTCCACCGGCAGGTAGGTGCGGGCGATGATCGTACGGGCCATGCCGGTCAGTTCCAGCAGGGTCACGGTGCTGGCCAGGGCGCTGGCCTTGAGCATCAGGATCACTTCGTTGCTGTAGGCCGGCAGGCCGATGCGCGCGGCGCGCGGCAGGATGATGTAGAACAGCGCCTTGGGCTTGGACATGCCCAGGGCCCGCGCCGCCTCGATCTCGCCCGGCGGGATCGCCTGGATCGCGCCGCGCAGGATCTCGGCGATGTACGCGGCGGTGTGCAGGGTCATGGTGGCGGTGGCGCACCAGAACGGATCGCGCAGGTACGGCCACATCGAGCTGTTGCGGATCACGTCGAACTGCGCCAGGCCGTAGTAGACCAGGAACAGCTGAACCAGAAGCGGCGTGCCGCGGAAAAAGAAGATGTAGGCGTAGGGCAAAGCGCGCACGTACCACAGCTTCGACGAGCGGGCGATGCCCAGCGGAATCGCCAGCAGCAGCCCGGCGATCACGGCGATGGCCACCAGCTCCAGGGTCAGGGTCGCGCCCTGGGCCAGTTTCGGCAGCCACTTGATGATGACGTCCCAGTTCATTGAGCGCTCCTCGCGAAGCCGCGTGCGGCGCGTTTTTCCAGGAAATGCATGCCGATCATCGCCAGCACCGTCAGGCCCAGGTACATGAACGCGGCCACCATGTAGAAGGTGAACGGCTGTTTGGAGACGGTCACGCCGATCTGCGCGTGACGCATGATTTCTTCCAGGCCGATCACCGACACCAGCGCGGTGTCCTTCATCAGGATCATGAACAGGTTGCCCAGGCCCGGCAGGGCGATGCGCCACATCTGCGGCATGATCAGCTTGGTGAAGATCCGCCATTTCGACAGGCCCAGGGCCACGCCGGCCTCACGGTGGCCCTTGGGGATGGCGAGGATCGCGCCGCGGAACACTTCCGTGGCGTAGGCGCCGAAGCACAGGCCCAGGGCGATGACGCCGGCGGCGAAGGCGCTGAGTTCAAGCTCCGGATTGCCGAAGTATTCGCCCAGGGCACGCATGGCGTTGACGGTGCCGAAGTAGATCAGCAGCACCCAGAGCAGTTCCGGGACGCCGCGCACCAGGGTCGAGTAGGTGCTGCCCAGCCATTGCAGGGGCTTGTACGGGGACGTCTTGGCCAAGGCGCCGAGCAGGCCGAGCACCAGCCCCAGGCACAGGGCCGAGAGCGCCAATTTGACGGTCATCAGCGCACCAGCGGCAAGCGCCGGGCCGAATCCGTAGAGGTCGATAATCATGGAATTCTTTTCAAATCGCGGCAGGCAAGGCCGGGGATCGGCGCCGCTCGCAGGCGGCGCCGATCCGGCCGGTCAGGATCAGTAGATGCTGAACGGGAAGTACTTGTCGTTGATCTTCTTGTAGGTGCCGTCAGCGACGATTTCCTTCAGCGCGGCGTTCAGCTTCTCGCGGATCGGATCGTTCTTGCGCACGGCGATGCCGATCTTGTCGCTTTCTTCCACCGGGTCGCCCTTGAATTCATAGGCCTTGCCGGCGTCGCTCTTGAGCCACTCGTAGTTGACGTACTTGTCGGCGAGGATGCCGTCCAGGCGACCGGAAGTCAGGTCCAGGTAGGCGTTTTCCTGGGTGTCGTACAGCTTGACCTCGACGCCCGGCATGTTGTCTTCCATATAGGTGCCGGCCAGGGTCGCGCGCTGGGCGCCGATCACTTTGCCTTTGAGGGAGTCCTTGTCGGTCTTGAACTCTTTGTCCTTCGGCGCGATGAACTGCAGCTTGTTGGAGTAGTACGGATCGGTGAAGTCCACCGCCTGCTTGCGTTCGTCGGTGATCGACATCGACGAGATCAGGAAGTCGAACTTCTTGGCGTTCAGGGCCGGGATGATGCCGTCCCAGTCGGAGGTGACCACGCTGCACTCGACCTTCATCTTGGCGCAGAGGGCGTCGCCGATGTCCTTGTCGAAGCCGACCACGTTACCGCTGGCGTCCTTGTTGTTGAACGGCGGGTAAGCCGCCTCGATGCCCATCTTCAGGGTCTCGGCCATGGCACCGGCGCTGAAGGCCAGGGTGACGGCGGCGGCCAGGAAGACCTTTTTGTAGTTCTGCATGCGGGTAGCTCCGTTAGCGGTTGCTGGACATGAATTGTTTGCAGCGCGCCGAAAGCGGGTTCTCGAACACCTGCTGCGGCGATCCTTGCTCCTCTACCAGGCCCTGGTGGAGGAACACCACTTCGCTGGAGACCTGACGGGCGAAGCCCATCTCATGGGTGACGAGCAGCATGGTGCGGCCTTCCTCGGCCAGTGCGCGGATGACATTAAGTACTTCCTGGACCATTTCCGGGTCAAGGGCGGAGGTGGGCTCGTCGAACAGGATCACCTTGGGCTGCATCGCCAGCGTGCGGGCGATGGCCGCGCGCTGTTGCTGGCCGCCGGACAGCTGCGCAGGGTAGGCGTGGCGCTTGTCGGCGATGCCGACCTTGGCCAGCAGGGCTTCGGCCACTTCGATGGCTTCGGCCTTGCTCTGGCCGAGCACGCGGCGCGGGGCTTCGATGATGTTGTCGAGCACGCTCATGTGCGGCCACAGATTAAAGTTTTGAAACACAAAACCAATCTCGGAGCGCAGGCGGTTGATCTGCTTGCCGTCGGCGGCAACCAGTTCGCCGTTCTTGGCGGGCTTGAGCTTGAGTTCTTCCCCGGCGACCAGGATCTGGCCCTGGTGCGGGTTTTCCAACAGGTTGATGCAGCGCAGGAACGTGGACTTGCCGGAACCGGAAGAACCCAGGATCGAGATCACGTCGCCGTCACGGGCGGTCAGCGAGATGCCTTTGAGCACCTCAAGCTGTCCGTAGCGTTTGTGCAAGTTGCGGATTTCAAGCGCGGGCGTGGCCTCAGCCATGTGCGTTCCTCATATGTGTTGCGCTCCAGCTGTCTGTGGCCTTCCTGGCGAGGCGGCCAAGCTAGCATAGCGTTTCAATGGCAGCCAACAGCGCTTCGGGCGGTAAACGGATGGCGTGTGGCAGGTTGTCGCATCGGCACAGCAGACTGTCGCCCCATCAACAACCGAACGGGTGTTTGAACGCGGATTCCCGTGGGTGTCGCGTAAAAAAAGGCGCGATGTTGCCACCTTTGGCGGGGTGTTGGAAGCGCTAACCGGCCGAACGTTGCGGATTCGCCCTTTTATTGTGCAACACACACTTTTTCAGTGTGTTTCTGGTGCGCCCGATCGTTTGAAAAGTGAGTCGCAGGGTAACGCTCTGGCGAAAGGCCAGTCATCTCAAGGTGTTGCGATGACTGTCCGGTCAGCCTGGAAACCGCAGGCCAGAAGCTTTTGAAACATTTTGGCGCAATATTTGCGTGCAGAATCTGGAACGGCCCGTTGGATTCTTTTTACGAGAAGGAGCGCCAGACGGGACGGACTGAATCGCTTTCCTCGCAAAGGTAGTTTCAATGAGCAGTACCCATAGCTCCAATGGCCTCGAACAGGGGCTCAAACCGCGTCATGTGACCATGCTGTCGATCGCCGGTGTGATCGGTGCAGGTCTGTTTGTCGGCTCCGGCCACGCCATCGCCGCCGCCGGTCCTGCCGTGCTGCTGGCCTACGCCGCCGCCGGCCTGCTGGTTGTGCTGGTGATGCGCATGCTCGGCGAAATGGCTGTGGCCTCGCCGGACACCGGTTCGTTCTCGACCTACGCCGACCGCGCCATCGGCCATTGGGCCGGTTTCACCATCGGCTGGCTGTACTGGTGGTTCTGGGTACTGGTGATCCCGCTGGAAGCCAACGCCGCCGCCACCATCTTGCACGCGTGGTTCCCGGGCGTCGGGATCTGGGCGTTCGCGCTGATCATCACCTTCCTGCTGACCGTGACCAACCTGTTCAGCGTGAAGAACTACGGTGAGTTCGAATTCTGGTTCGCCCTGCTCAAGGTGGTAGCGATCATCGGTTTCATCATCGTCGGCATCATGGCCATCTTCGGCTTGCTGCCGAACAGCCAGGTCAGCGGCGTGTCGCACATCTTCGACACCCAGGGCTTCCTGCCCAACGGCATGGGCGCGGTGCTGGGCGCCATCCTGACCACCATGTTCTCCTTCATGGGCACCGAGATCGTGACCATCGCGGCCGCGGAATCGAAGAACCCGGGCAAGCAGATCTCCAAGGCCACCAACTCGGTGATCTGGCGGATCGGCCTGTTCTACCTCGTATCGATCTTCATCGTCGTGGCCCTGGTGCCGTGGAATGACCCGTCGCTGGCCAACCTGGGCTCCTACCAGACCGTGCTTGAGCGCATGGGCATCCCGAACGCGAAGATGATCGTCGACATCGTGGTGCTGGTCGCCGTGACCAGCTGCCTGAACTCGGCGCTGTACACCTCTTCGCGCATGCTGTTCTCCCTGGGCAAGCGCGGCGACGCCCCGGCCATGGCCACCCGCACCAACAACAGCGGCACGCCTTACTGGGCGGTGATGCTGTCCACCGGCGCGGCGTTCCTGTGCACCTTCGCCAACTACGTGGCCCCGGCTGCGGTGTTCGAGTTCCTGCTGGCCAGCTCCGGCGCCATCGCGCTGCTGGTGTACCTGGTGATCGCGTTCTCGCAACTGCGCATGCGCAAGCAGCGCATGGCGCGCGGCGAGAAGATCTCCTTCAGCATGTGGCTGTTCCCGGGCCTGACCTACGCGGTGATCGCCTTCATCATCGCGGCCCTGACCATCATGCTGTTCCAGGACGCCCACCGCGTGGAAATCCTCGCGACCGGCTTGCTGAGCCTGCTGGTGGTCGCCGCCGGCCTGCTGGTGGCCCGCCGCCGCAAGCTGGAGAAGGGCGGTGCGGCCGTCCTGAGCTGATCCGCAGCGCCTGATGCAAAAACGGCCGCCCGTCAGTGATGACGGGCGGCCGTTTTCGTTGGCGGGCGTTGAGTCAGCGAGGATTGACCCAGTCTTCCACGCGTAACCCCGGAACACGCTCAAACTCCCGGACGTTGTTGGTGATCACGATGTAACCCCGCGAGCGCGCATGCCCTGCAATCATGTGGTCGTAGGGGCCGATCGGCGTGCCTGCCTTGGCCAATTCGGATCGGATCATGCCGGTGTGGGCGGCGGCTTCGTCATCAAAGGGCAAGACCTCAAGGCGGGCGGCAAAGCCTTCGATGACCGCGAGATTCCTTTCTGGCGCTGCGGATTTTTCTGCGCCGTAAATCAGCTCCATCAAGGTGACCGTGCTGATGCACAGTTGGCCGTGGTGACGGGTGAAGGCCTCGCGCACGATCTGTGGTTTGTTTTTGATCGTGAAGATGCAGATGTTTGTATCGAGCATGAACTTGATCATCAGAACGATTCACGCTCCTGGTCGGCGGGTTGTCCGCGGTCGGTCATGAAGTCCGCGGTCACGTCGTCCCCGTCAAACCAACTGTCCCAGCTTTCGCCGGCAGGCGTGATGATGCGTGTCCTGCCGATGGCGACAACGTCCACCCGTTTGACGTCCACAGGCATCGCGACAGCCTTGGGAAGGCGAACGGCCTGGCTTCTGTTGTTCATGAAGATCGTTGTCTGCTCCATGATGTTCTCCTGTTCTTTGTGCATCTGTGGCTTCAAAGGATAGAGGCGGGAAGGGATATGTCAACGGGATATGCTTGAGCTCCGACCAAGGGATGCGCCAACGAAAACGGCCACCCGTCAGTGATGACGGGCGGCCGTTTTCGTTGGCGGGCGAGGGATTACTCGCTCTTCTCATCCTGCGCTTGCTGCGACTGCCCGTAGGCGTCCAGCGCAATGCCGAAGTCGGTGATGAACTGCGGCTCGCTCAGCCAGGCCTGGGCGGCCTCGATGTCCATGCCGTCGGCCCACATGCGGTAGTCGATCAGCATGTCGGCGGCCAGGTGGGTGGCGGCCATGCCTTCGTCGTCGGCGTTTTCCATGTCCAGCAGTTCAGGGTGGTCGACGATGATGAACGCCAGCTCCCTTAGCAGCGTCAGCAGCATGTCGTTGCGGCTGACGGCTTCGGCTTCGCGCATTTTGCTGAACATCGCCAGGGTGTATTCCGGGATCGGCTCGGCCAGGTGGCCGAGGTCGTCGTCCTGGGCCAGCGGTTTGCGGCCGACCATGCGGATCTGCTTGGCTTTGGCCTTGGCGCGTTTGGCGCGTTTCTGTTGCTTGTTCAGGGATGCCATGGGAACTCAGTCTTTCTGTTGGGATTGCGCGGCGATCGCGTCGGACGCCGCCACATAGTCGGCCTGGAAGGCCGGGGATTCGATCCACGCCAGGGCGCCGGCCTCGTCGGTCTCGGTGGCCCACTGGCGGTACTCGAGCAGGGCCGCGAGGATGAAGTCCATCGCGCCTTCCTCGCCTTCCTGCTCGTACACGATCTCCAGCAGCGGGTCTTCGAGGAACGCCGTGCACATGGCCTGCTGGCTGATCTTTTCGGCGTCGATCATTTTCTTGAACAGTTCGGTCAGGTCCACCGACTCGAAGTCGATGCGGTCGTCGTTCGGATCCAGCTCGACCGGCGCCTCGGCGCGCTTGGTGCGGTTCTGCTTGGCCTTGGCTTTGGCCCGGGAGGCGCGTTTCTGCTGCTTGTTGGCGGAGGCCATGGGTGTGTTCCGTGATGCGTTAAAGGGGTTGGCTGCGCGGTATCTGCCGCCCCGGCGTGCCGGGGGCCAGTTCGCCGCTCTGCAGCCAGGTCAGGGCGATGGGCCATAGTGTGGCTTGGTATGCGCTGCGAAAAAAGGCGAAATGTCCGACTTCCTGTTCGCCGATGTCCTGCGGCTCGATGCGCAGGTGGGTCTTTTCGGCCTGGCTGAAGTAGCCGAGCAGGCGTTCCGTGGCCGCCACCGTGCCGTAGGGATCGTCGCCGATGCTGATCGCCAGCGCCTTCGCGCGTACGTCGGCGAAGGGCAGCCGGCCGTTTTCCGCCAGCAGCCTGCGGCCGCTCGGGCGCCCTTCGTAGCGGGGCGTGGGCGTGCTCCAGTCGCGCACCACGCCAGCGGGGGTGTCTTCCAGCCAGCCGAGGCGCTTGCCGGGGAAATAGCCGCAGAACAGCGTCAGCAGCGGCATCAGCACGTGCCATTTGCCGAGCATCCTCAAGCGGTGCGCCGGCGCGTAATCGCGCCAGTAGGCGAACTGCGCGCCGACGGTGACCAATCGTCGGATCGCCTCCCCGGAGGCGCCCAAGCCTGCCGCGCAGCCGCCGAAACTGTGGCCGACCACGTCGATGGGCTGGCCGGGAAATTCCCGTTGCGCCCGCTTGAGCATCGCTTCGAAATCCAGCGCGCCCCAATCCGTCCACGACGCTTCCAGGCCCTTCATGACGGACGGCCGCGATTCGCCGATGCCCCGGTAGTCGTAGGTCATCACATCGAAGCCGTTGGCGAACAGGTAGGCGGCGAAGCGCGAGTAGTGACGGCAGCGCACCGAAGTGGCGGCGTTGATGATTACCACCGGGCGCCGCGCATCGGGCAGCGCGTGGCGCCAGGTGAAGCCGCCCAAGGGATAGCCGTCGGCGGCGGGCTCATGGAACGGCACGCTTTCCTTGTCGGGCGTTTGGGCACGTGTCGGCGATGCGCTGGGTAGGGTCATGGCGGTCGTGACTGGCGTTGGATAGGCGAGCATGAACGTTCCCCGGAAGGTTTTGCAATGCGCTCGAACCGGTGGCCGGCAACGTCGTAGTCCGTTTAGTACCCGACCCAACTCCCAAACAATCTAAAACCCGACCCGCCCCGCAAAATCTAAAGAGATGTAACGAAGGGGTTCTGAACGAACCCGGGAGTCGCATCATGAAACGCGTGATTGCATGCATGCTGCCCGTCGCCGCCGTGGTTGCGCTGTTGTTTCCGGTGATGGTGCAGGCCACCAGCCTGGAGCCGATCGACAGCGCCGGCGTGCAAGTCCAGCAACAGCAGCAGAACGGCATCAACTACCTGTCCGGCGGGATCGGCCTGGACGAATCGCGGGCCATTCAGCAGTCCGCCGGCTACAACCTGCACATGACCTTCGCCGTCGGCGTGCAGAACCTGTACACCTCGGATGTCGATGTGGTCATCCAGAAAGCGACCGGGCAACCGGTGCTCAGCCTCAACCAGATCGGGCCGCTGCTCTACGCGCAGTTGCCTCCGGGCAAATACACCGTGGTCGCCACCCGCAATGGCGAAGTGCGGCGCGACATGGCTGACATCGGCAACGGGCCTGCACGCAACCTGGTGTTCCACTGGAACTGGGAGCCGACCCAATAGCGGCGTTCTGCGGGGCGGGAGTTTGCGCACCGATGCGGATAAAATCCCGCCCCTCCTGTTTTTGTGGATGCAAGGATGTCGGTTTTGAAAGGGATGTTGCGTGTGGGTTTGATGGCGGGTCTGGTGGTGTTGCAGACCGCGTGCGGCACCATGATCGGGCGGGTCAGTACAGGCATGTCCGACGTGGATTACTACAAGGGCGTCGACGGGGATCTGCAACTGCTCGGCGTGACCGGCAATGACGGCAAGCCGGCGGCGATCATTTGCTACTTCATGATCGTCTGTCCGCTGGTCACCGTCGTATCGATGCCGGTGGACGCTGCGCTGGACACCGTCCTGCTTCCCGTGGATTACGTGAACACCCTGTAGGGTCATCGCCTGGTGCGCTTGCTCCGCGCACCGCGCGGGCGCGTCTTGCGCCGTATCCAAAGCCCGAACGACACGATGCCCAGCAGCATCAACGTGAAGACGCCTTGCCACACGATCTCGAACCAGTACCTGCCGGGCTGCGACGCCAAGGTGTAGGTCTGGCGCGGGCCGGTGCGGTTCATCGTGGTGACCGAGCCGCTGATGAGGCTATCGGCGATCAGGTAGAGGGACGCGCCGATGGCGAAGGCCAGCATCACGCCGACGAGTACGGTCAGCCAGAACGAGACCCGGCTTTCGCGGTAGGGCGGCGGATGGGGCAGGGGGATGCGGGTGCGTTTCTGGTTCATCGGGCAGGCAACCCTCTTCCGTAAGGGGCGGCCAAAGTACCGCGATTGATGCGGCTTAAACCAGCCTTCAGCAAATCACGGGCATAAAAAAAACCCTGAATCTTTCGATTCAGGGTTTTCGGTATGTGGTGCCCAGAGACGGAATCGAACCGCCGACACGGGGATTTTCAATCCCCTGCTCTACCGACTGAGCTATCTGGGCAACGGGGCGCATTAAACGGGTTTTTCAGGGGGGCGTCAAGCAAGTTTTCAAAAAAATTTTAAATTATTCCGTCGCTTACGTTCCGGCCCCCGTTGCGGCGGGTTATTCGGCAGGCGGAACGTAACCTTCGGCCTGGGCGTATTCCTCGCCGGAGAAGTACTTGTCCATTTCGCCCTGGATGAATTTGCGGTCTTCGGCGTTCATCATGTTCAGGCGCTTTTCGTTGATCAGCAGGGTCTGGTGCTTCTGCCAGTCGGCCCAGGCCTTGGCCGAGACGTGCTCGAAGATGTCCTGGCCCTTGGGGCCCGGGTACGGAGGACGCTCCAGGCCTTCGAGCTGTTCTTTGTATTTGCGGCACATTACGGTACGGGTCATGGCGACACTCCTGCATTCAATACGGCGGCCGCGCGTTCGAGCAAGGTCTTGACCGGGGCGGCGAGGCCCAGGCGCGGCGGGGTGGCGAGGTTATACCAGAGCCAGTCGGCCTCGGCCACGTGATGGCCGGTCTCTTGGACCTGCACCAGCCAGGGTTCGATGGACAGCTGAAAGTGGCTGAAGGTGTGGACGAGGCCGGGCAGCGCCTGCTGTTCGCCGAGCGCCAGCGAATGCTGGTCGGCCAGGTGCTGCAGGTCGTCGAGGCCGTCGAGCTCCGGCAGGCTCCACAGGCCGCCCCACAGCCCGGTGGACGGACGGCGGTAAAGCAGAATCGCGCCCTCGCCGTTGCTCAGCATCGGCATCAGCGTGCGCTTCTGCGGGATCGCCTTGCGCGGCTTGGGGATCGGGTAGCGGGTCTCAAGGCCCAGCATGTGCGCTTCGCAGCCTTTCTCCAGCGGACACAGCAGGCAGCTCGGCTTGCTGCGGGTGCACAGGGTGGCGCCCAGGTCCATCATCGCCTGGGTGTAGGCGTTGACCCGATCCTGGGGCGTGAAGCGCTCGGCGGCGGCCCACAGCTGTTTGGCCACCTTCGGCTCGCCCGGATAGCCTTCCTGGGCGGTGAAGCGCGCCAGCACCCGTTTGACGTTGCCGTCGAGGATCGGCGCGCGCAGGCCCATGCTGATGCTGGCGATCGCCCCGGCGGTGGACAGGCCGATGCCCGGCAGCTCCGTGAGCTTCTCCACATCCCGCGGGAATTCGCCGCCGTATTGGCTGACGACGATCTTCGCGGTCTTCTGCAGGTTGCGGGCGCGGGTGTAGTAGCCCAGGCCCGTCCACAGGTGCAGCACTTCGTCCTCCGGCGCCTCGGCCAGCGCCTGCACCGTGGGCAGCGCGGCCATGAAGCGGTCGAAGTAGTTGAGCACGGTGCTGACCTGGGTCTGCTGCAGCATGATTTCCGACACCCATACCCGGTACGGGTTGATGCCCTGCTGCCAAGGCAGGTCGTGGCGGCCGTGGCGGTCGTACCAGTCCAGCACCGCCGTTGAAAACTGCTCCGCTCTCATCGCTTGAACAGCCCCTTCAATGCGTTCTTCAGTTCAGGGCTGACCTTGTCGCCCAGTTTTTCGTCGATCTTCTCGCTGATCCGGTCGCCGGCCAGTTTGCTGGCGACCTGGCCCAGCCGTTCGTTGTCCACCCGGCAAGCCTTGGCGCCCAGCTCCAGCGGCCCGCGGCAACGCAGCGGCCATTCGACGCCGACGAACTTCTCGCCGACCTGGCAGGCCGGATCCGGCATGGCGCTGGTGTCGCCCTCGACGATGATGCCCACGCGGTAGTCCATGCCCAGCACCCGCAGATCCACGTCGCCGTCACCGTTGACGGTCATGCCGGGGATGCGCACCTTCAGGTCCGGGTTGCTGGCCAGACCGTTACGGAAGGTCAGGTTGCCCTTGAGCTCCTGGAACGGGGTGTCCTTGCCCCGCGGCTCGCCGCTGAGGGTCTTGCGGTTGAGGGTGGCGATGCCCTTGCACAGTTGCTGTTCCAGGTTGGCGTTGAGCAGCACGCCGTTGTTGATCACGAACCCGGCGTTGCCGTTGAGGGTCTCGACCAGCGCCTGCTGACTGTTGCCGCTGGCGGTGAAATTGCCGGTGAGGTTGACCAGCCCTTTGACCGGCGGGTTCTTGCCCTGGCTTTCGAGGATCTTCTCCACCGGGACGCGGTTGATCCGGGTCTGCAGGTTCAGCACCGGCGCGCTCGGGCGCACGTCGAGGGTGCCCTTGGCTTCGAAGTCGCCGTTGAACAGCTCGCCGCGCAGGTTCTCCAGGGTGAGCAGGCCGCCCTGGCCGGTGGCCTTGAGCGCGGCGTTCTGGATCGGCAGCTTGTCCAGGGTCAGTTGGCCGAAGGTCAGGTCGGCGTCCACGTCGAGCTTGCCCAGGCGCTCAACCGGGAACAGGCGCTCGGTGCTCCAGGCGCTCTTGCTCGGTTTTTCCGGCAGCGGCGTGGAGCCGGCGCCGGCCATGGCGTCGGCCTCGGTGCTGGCGACTTCGGCCTGGCGCACTTGGGCGGCGCTGCTGGCCTGGGCGGACTTGGGCGGCAGGTAGCGGTCGACGTTGAATGTGTCGGCCTTGAGGATCGCCCGCAGCGATTGCTTGGCGAAATCCTCGACGGCGATGCGGCCGCTGAAGCTGCTGTCGTCGAGCTTCAGGTTGATGTTGTCGAACGCCGCGCTGGTCGGCGTGGCCGAGACGCGGCTGACCAGCTCGACCTTGCTCAGGCTGCCTTCGGCCATGGCCGGCAGGGTTTGGCCGATGCTGTCGACGAACTTCGCCAGGTCGAACTGGGCGATGGAGATGCCGCCGCTGATCTGCGGCGTCTTGTCGAGGTCGTTGGCTTTGAGCTCGCCCAAGGCGCGCAACTGGTTCACGGAGATCTTGATGCCGGTCCATTCGGCGACGTTCGCGGCCTTGTCCAGCAGCATCTGGCCTTGGGCGGCGAAGGTGACGGTCTTGCCCTGCAGCGGGTCGCCGGCCAGCTCACCGCTCAGCTTCAGGTCTTCGAACTTGTAGCGTTGCAGCGCGCGCTCGAAGCGCAGTTCGCCGTTGAGTTCGGTGCGCACGCGCAGCACCGGCTGGTTGGTGCCGAGGAACGCGGTGGCCTTCACCGGAATGTTGGTCGAATCGTGCACTGCGCCGGTGCTCAACTGGATGCTTTCGGCGCTGAACTGCTTGCCGGTCTGCTCGTCGTTGTATTCGACGCGGGCGTTGTTGACGGTGAGGCTGTCGATGTCGAGGCGGATCGGCTGCGCCGGCTTTTCCGGCTGGGCCGGCGCTTCGGCGGCGGTCGTGCCTGGCGCAGGCGGCGGGGTGCTGCCGGCGGGCGCCGGCACCTTACCGATGTCTTCCCAGTTGCCGTGGCCGGTCTTGTCGCGGCTCAGGCGCAGGTTCAGGCCTTCGACGCGCACGTCGCTCATCTGCACCTCGCGGCGCAGCAGCGGCAGCACGCGCACGGACAGGCCGAGCATCTGCAGGTCGGCGAACGGTTCGGCAGGCTTGGCCAGGGTCGCGACGCTGGCCTCGTGCAGTTCCAGGCCGAGCCACGGGAACAGGCTCCAGCCGATGTCGCCGTTGAGCGTCAGCTCGATGTGGGCCTTGTCGCGGGCAATCTGGCGGATTTCGTCCTTGTAGTCGTTGGGATCGAAGAAGTGGGTCAGGGCAAAGCCTGCCGCCACGATGATCAGCAACAGACCCAGAAGCACCAGACCCAGGATTTTGCCGAACGCTTTCATGGGCGAGTCCTTGTGTTAGTCGAATTCGTAATTTAGCCGGGGAGTATAGCGCCGCATGCCCTCCGGCTGGTGTGGCTTCACGCGGGCAGCACGTCCAGCGGCAGGTGCAGCTTGGCCGCCAGCGCCTGGGCCTCGAGATGGCCGGCCGGGGCCTGCAGGCGCAATTGGGCCCCCGCTTGCGACGCCATTTTCCGCGCTTCGTTCACCAACCGCTCGGCAACGCCACGACGGCGGGTGACTTTTCTGACGCACAAATGGGACAAGTACCAGACGCTGCCCTGGGGTCGCAGACGTGCCGCGCCCAGCAGGCGGTCATTGAAGCGCCCGGCGATGAGCGTGCCGTCGGCCAGGGCCTCTTCGGTCAATTGCAAAGCGCCGGAAAACGGCGCGAACAGCCACGGCGGCGCATCGCGGTAGATCTTCTCTAAATCCTCCCGATCGCGGGAATCGGCGGCGTTCAGCGCTTGGACAATGATCGGCATGGGGTTTTCCTGAGTGATACGAGATCAGATGACGTGAAAAAGGTGATGTCAGTTTGGTTTTTCTGTCACCTGCAAATGGTAACCTTCGCCCGTTCGTCCGTCCTTCTGCGACTTAACGTCGCGCCATCAAGGAGCTTCACCCCAAAACAACGGTCATGCCTGCGTGCATCAAGGCCGAGGGTGAGCAGTGGCTGGCGAACCATTCTAATAATTGGGGGATACACAATGAGCACGAGCATCACGGCGGACGGCCTTCGCGCCGCCGAGCCCGCGTTCCTGTCCAAGGAACGCATCATCGCCAAGCCCGGCTTCAACCGCTGGCTGGTTCCACCGGCCGCGCTGGCCATCCACCTGTGCATCGGCATGGCCTACGGTTTCTCGGTGTTCTGGCTGCCGCTGTCCAAGGCGCTGGGCATCACCGCGCCGGTGGCCTGCGCACCGGACATGAGCTTCATCGCACAGGTCTTCTCTTCGCAATGCGACTGGCCGATCTCCATGCTCGGCTGGATCTACACCCTGTTCTTCATCTTCCTCGGCTGCTCGGCGGCGATCTGGGGCGGCTGGCTCGAACACGCAGGCCCCCGCAAGGCCGGCGTGGTGTCGGCGCTGTGCTGGTGCGGCGGTCTGCTGATCTCTGCGCTGGGCATCTACACCCACCAGATCTGGCTGATGTGGATCGGTTCGGGCGTGATCGGCGGCATCGGTCTGGGCCTGGGCTATATCTCGCCCGTCTCGACCCTGATCAAGTGGTTCCCGGACAAGCGCGGCATGGCCACCGGCATGGCGATCATGGGCTTCGGCGGCGGCGCGATGGTCGGCGCTCCGCTGGCGACCGCGCTGATGAGCCACTTCGCTTCGCCGCAAGGCGTGGGCGTCTGGCAGAGCTTCGTGGCAATGGCCGCGATCTACTTCGTGTTCATGATCGGCGGTGCCCTGGCCTACCGCGTTCCGCCGACCGGCTGGAAGCCTGAAGGCTGGACCGCGCCGGCGAAGAAAGCGTCGAACGCGATGATCACCCACCGTCACGTGCACGTGAACGTGGCCTGGAAAACCCCGCAGTTCCGCCTGGTGTGGCTGGTGCTGTGCCTGAACGTCTCCGCCGGCATCGGCATCCTCGGCATGGCTTCGCCGCTGCTGCAGGAAGTGTTCGGCGGCAAGCTTTTGGGCAACGACCTGCCGTTCGGCCAGCTCGACGCTTCGCAACTGGCTTCGATCGCCGCGATCGCCGCCGGCTTCACCGGGCTGCTGAGCCTGTTCAACATCGGTGGCCGGTTCTTCTGGGCCTCGTTCTCGGACTACCTGGGCCGCAAGAACACCTATTTCGTGTTCTTCGCCCTGGGCTTTGCCCTGTACGCGTTGATCCCGAACCTCGGCCACCTGGGCAACGTCGCGCTGTTCGTGGCGGCGTTCTGCATCATCCTGTCGATGTACGGCGGCGGCTTCGCCACCGTTCCGGCCTACCTGGCCGACCTGTTCGGCACGCAGATGGTCGGCGCGATCCACGGTCGCCTGTTGACCGCCTGGGCCGCTGCCGGCGTGCTCGGCCCGGTGCTGGTGAACTATCTGCGCGAGTACCAGCTGAGCATCGGCGTCGAGCGCGCCGCCGCCTACGACATCACCCTGTACATCCTCGCCGGCCTGCTGGTGCTGGGGTTCCTGTGCAACCTGCTGGTGCGTCCGGTGGCCGACAAGTACTTCATGACCGACGCCGAACTGGCCGCCGAACAGGCGCTGGGCCACGACAAGGGCGCCGACGCCACCACCGTGCTTGAGTGGAAAGCCGCGCCGGGCAGCAAGCCGCTGGCGATCGCCGCGTGGCTGGCGGTGGGCATTCCGCTGGCGTGGGGTGTGTGGGTGACCCTGCAGAAGACGGCGGTGCTGTTCCACTAAGCGCCGTATCCACCGGGCGGGCGCGGGCTCTTGTGACGAAGAGTCCGCGTCCGCTTCGGCCGCAGACCGTTTGGGGCCGCTGCGCACCCCGGCGGGAGCAAGCTCCCTCGCTACGCCGACCTGTCCCGCATCCGCAATGGCTTGTATGGACATGTCTACCCGCGACAGCCGGGCGTCCTGTCCGTCAGTCATCTCACCTCCTGTGTTTCTGTTTCCCGCCCGCGCCCCTATAATGGCTGCCTTTTTCGCCCAATGATTTTGCGGAGCTGGTGATGGCCGAACGTAAGGCGTCTGTCGAGCGCGACACTCTGGAAACCCAGATCAAAGCCTCGATCAACCTTGATGGCACCGGAAAGGCCCGATTCGATATCGGCGTGCCTTTTCTTGAGCACATGCTGGATCAGATCGCCCGTCACGGGTTGATCGACCTCGACATCGAGTGCAAGGGCGACCTGCATATCGACGACCACCACACCGTCGAAGACGTCGGCATCACCCTCGGCCAGGCGTTCACCCAGGCCATCGGCGACAAGAAAGGCATCCGCCGCTACGGCCACGCCTACGTGCCGCTCGACGAAGCGCTGTCGCGCGTGGTGATCGACTTCTCCGGCCGTCCGGGCCTGCAGATGCACGTGCCGTACACCCGCGCCACCGTCGGCGGCTTCGACGTCGACCTGTTCCAGGAATTCTTCCAGGGCTTCGTCAACCACGCCAACGTCACCCTGCACATCGACAACCTGCGCGGGCACAACACCCACCACCAGATCGAGACCGTGTTCAAGGCCTTCGGCCGCGCGCTGCGCATGGCCGTGGAACTGGACGACCGCATGGCCGGGCAGATGCCATCGACCAAGGGCGTGCTGTAATGCAGACAGTGGCGGTTATCGATTACGGCATGGGCAACCTGCACTCGGTGGCCAAGGCCCTCGAGCACGTCGGCGCCGGCAAGGTGCTGATCACCAGCGACGCGGACGTGATCCGCGAAGCCGACCGGGTGGTGTTTCCCGGCGTCGGCGCGATCCGCGACTGCATGGCGGAGATCCGTCGCCTGGGGTTCGATTCGCTGGTGCGCGAGGTCAGCCAGGACCGTCCGTTCCTCGGCATCTGCGTCGGCATGCAGGCCTTGCTCGACACGAGCGAAGAGAACGACGGCGTCGACTGCATCGGCCTGTTCCCGGGCGCGGTGAAGTTCTTCGGCAAGGACCTGCATGAGGACGGCGAGCACCTGAAGGTGCCGCACATGGGCTGGAACGAAGTGAAGCAGTCGGTGGATCACCCGCTGTGGCACAACATTCCGGACCTGGCGCGGTTCTACTTCGTGCACAGCTACTACATCGCCGCCGGCAACGCGCGGCAGGTGGTGGGCAGCGGCCATTACGGCGTCGATTTCGCGGCGGCGCTGGCCGAAGGCTCGCGCTTCGCCGTGCAGTTCCACCCCGAGAAGAGCCATACCCACGGCCTGCAATTGCTGCAGAACTTCGCGGCGTGGGACGGTCGCTGGTAAATGGCCGTCAAGAAGAAACCGCCGATCCTGACCCTCACGCCCGAACAGGAGAGTGAGGCCAGCCGCAAGATCCAGCGGTTCATGGAGGACCGTTTCGAACTGGACCTGGGTTCGTTCGAGGCGGCGGAGATTCTTGACCTGTTTACCCGTGAAATCGCACCGCACTATTACAACAGGGCGATCTTCGATGTGCAGACCCACCTCAAGGAGCGGTTTGAAAGCATCGAAAGCGACCTGTGGGCGCTCGAGAAAAACTGATTCCCGAGCCAAGCTGAACATTCAAATCTGAAGGTTTGCCAGATGCTGATTATTCCCGCTATCGATCTTAAAGACGGTGCCTGCGTACGTCTGCGCCAGGGCCGCATGGAAGATTCCACGGTGTTCTCCGATGACCCGGTGAGCATGGCTGCCAAGTGGGTGGAGGGCGGCTGCCGCCGTCTGCATCTGGTCGACCTGAACGGCGCCTTCGAAGGCCAGCCGGTCAACGGCGAAGTGGTCACCGCCATCGCCAAACGCTACCCGAACCTGCCGATCCAGATCGGCGGCGGCATCCGCTCCCTGGAAACCATCGAGCACTACGTCAAGGCCGGCGTGAGCTACGTGATCATCGGCACCAAGGCCGTGAAGGAGCCTGAGTTCGTCGCCGAGGCCTGCCGTGCGTTTCCGGGCAAGGTGATCGTCGGCCTCGACGCCAAGGACGGCTTCGTCGCCACCGACGGCTGGGCCGAAGTCAGCAGCGTGCAGGTGATCGACCTGGCCAAGCGTTTCGAAGCCGACGGCGTGTCCGCCATCGTCTACACCGACATCGCCAAAGACGGCATGATGCAGGGCTGCAACGTGCCGTTCACCGCCGCCTTGGCAGCAGCCACGAAGATCCCGGTGATCGCCTCCGGCGGCATCCACAACCTGGGTGACATCAAGTCGCTGCTCGACGCGAAAGCGCCGGGCATCATCGGCGCCATCACCGGCCGGGCGATCTACGAAGGCACCCTCGACGTCGCAGAGGCCCAGGCCTTCTGCGATTCGTACAAAGGCTGAGGACTGACCATGGCGCTGGCCAAACGCATCATCCCTTGCCTGGACGTGGACAACGGCCGGGTGGTCAAGGGCGTGAAGTTCGAAAACATCCGTGACGCCGGCGACCCGGTGGAGATCGCCCGCCGCTACGACGAGCAGGGCGCGGACGAGATCACCTTCCTCGACATCACCGCCAGCGTCGACGGCCGTGACACCACGCTGCACACCGTCGAGCGCATGGCCAGCCAGGTGTTCATCCCGCTGACCGTGGGCGGCGGCGTGCGCACCGTGCAGGACATCCGCAACCTGCTCAACGCCGGCGCCGACAAGGTGTCGATCAACACCGCGGCGGTGTTCAACCCGGAATTCGTCGGCGAAGCGGCCGAGCACTTCGGCTCGCAGTGCATCGTCGTCGCCATCGACGCCAAGAAGGTGTCCGGCCCGGGCGAGGCCCCGCGCTGGGAGATCTTCACCCACGGCGGCCGCAAGCCGACCGGCCTCGACGCGGTCGAGTGGGCGAAGAAGATGGAAGGCCTGGGGGCCGGCGAGATCCTGCTGACCAGCATGGACCAGGACGGCATGAAGAACGGCTTCGACCTGGGCGTGACCCGTGCCATCAGCGATGCCCTGAACATCCCGGTGATCGCCTCCGGCGGCGTCGGCAACCTGCAGCACCTGGCCGACGGCATCCTCGAAGGCCACGCCAGCGCGGTGCTGGCGGCGAGCATCTTCCACTTCGGCGAATACACCGTGCAGGAAGCCAAGGCCTACATGGCCCATCGCGGCATCGTGATGCGCTAAGCCGTACAGGCCAGTGGACAGCATGGCGTGCTCAGGGCACTCTTGAACACGCCATGGATTCCGGTAGCCCGACATGATCAAACGCCTGCTTCTCGTCCTCGCCAGCGCTTCGGTGTTGCTGTTCAACACGGCCCGGGCCGAGGACAGTCCCGACACCGGTCTGGTGCTCCTCACCGAAAACTTCCCGCCGTACAACATGGCGAAGAACGGCAAGAACTTCGCCCAGGACGAGAACATCGACGGCATCGCCACGGACATCGTGCGCGAGATGTTCAGGCGGGCCGGCCTCACCTACAGCCTGACCCTGCGCTTCCCCTGGGAGCGGGTCTACAAGCTGGCGCTGGAGAATCCCGGTTACGGTGCGTTCGTGATGGCGCGGCTGCCTGACCGCGAACGGCTGTTCAAATGGGTCGGCCCCATCGGCCCGGACGACTGGATCATGCTGGCCCGGGCTGACAGCAAGATCACCCTCGAAACCCTGAACGACGCGCGCAAGTACAAGATCGGCGCCTACAAAGGCGATGCGATCGCGGAGACCCTGACCAAGCAAGGCCTGAAGCCGACCGTGGTGCTGCGCGATCAGGACAACGCGAAGAAACTGGTGAACGGCCAGATCGACCTGTGGGCCACCGGCGACCCTGCCGGGCGCTACCTGGCCCGCCAGGACGGCGTGACCGGCCTCAAGACCGTGCTGCGCTTCAACAGCGCCCAGCTGTACCTGGCGCTGAACAAGGAAGTGCCGGACGAAACGGTCGCCCGGCTCCAGGCCGCCCTGGATCAGATGCGCAAGGACGGTGTGGTCGACGAGATCATGGGACGGTATCTGTAACGTCCGTCACGTCCGTAACATCTGCCGGCGAGGGCTGTTCGTTGGCCGGCTTGTCCGCCGGAGCAGGAGCCGGCGCAGGAACCGGCGACGGGATCGGAGGGCAGACGAACACCGTCTCTCGCGGTGAGTGTTCGCAGAGGTGCAAGCGGTTGCCATCGGTGTAGCTGACGGTGTCGGTCACCGGCGTGCCGTCTTCGCGCAACAGCGTGAAGTTGCTCTGCACCAGGTAGACCGCGATGGATTTCTGCCCGGCGGCGAGCGTGATGACATCAAGGGGACGGTCATTGGGCCACTCGTTCGCTTGCGCGCCGCACTGGACGAAGTCTTCGTCCAGCCTCGCCGAAAACCGCAAAGGTGCCGGCTCCGCCGTCGGCCATTGGCGGCCGAACTCAACCGTCGTCAGTTCCGCGAATGCTCGCAGGTGCTCGGCCCTTTGCGCGCGGGGCGCGGTCCATCTGAACGTCCTGCCTTGGCTTTCCGTGTTGTGGCCATAGCCGATGAGCATGTACTGGTCCGTCCTTTCCAGTCGGTAGCTTGGCGAGCGGCGCAGCTGTTCGAGGGGCGACAGCAAGGGATCCTTGACCGTGAACCAGGGCAGCCTGGCCGTGTGGGTGAGCTTGGCCGGCTCCACCGGCGGGGCCGGCGGCTCTCCGGTCAGTTGGGGCGCTGTCGGCTGGGGGCTGACCTGAAGCGGAACCGGCAGGCGCAACGAATAGGCCACGCTGCCCAGCTCCGGCCGGTCGTAGCTGCCGTCGGCGGCAAAGGTGCCGGGCGCCAGGTGGATCTCCCCGGACGGGGCATGGGGCGGCGTGATGCGCCAGGCGCTGAATTTGTGCCTGGAGCCGCTGCCCTTGTCGTTCCAGATCAGCTCGTCGACCCGCGATGCGATCACCAGGTCGGCCCGCACGCAGCGGACGGCGTTGAGCGAAGGCTTTTCGTGATCGTTGGTGCACACCGATCCCAGCGCGACGTAGCCTTGCGCAGGAATCGGGCGCCACAGCGCGCCGTCGATCTTCGATTTCGTGCCCTTGTCGTTCCAGATCAGCTCGTAGTCCACAGGCTGGCTCAGTGCGTTGGCTTGAGCCGGATCCTTGGTGTGCGCATCCGCTTCGCAGACCACGGCCACTACGCGTTTGCCGTTGATGTTGTCGAAGTCAGTGGCGACCACATCGCCCAGCGGAAAATAGCCGGGCAGCAGGTCCGGGGCCGGCGCAGGGCGCCAGAAGGCGGCGGGTTTGGCCCGTGAGCCCCGGGTGTCCCAGACCCGGTAGAACTCGGTCGCGAAGTTGATCAGCAGGTTGTCGAATCGCAGGGGTTGCATTGGCCGGGTCGGCAATGCGGTGTCTTCGTGTGTGTTCATGAAAGGTCCTGATGGTGAAAGGCGACCCAAGGGGGCCGCGGCCTGTTGCAGGCTTCACTATCGGGAATCGCGGGGGACGTCTGGCGGTAGCCGGGTATCGCGCGGGCAAGACGGTTCAGCGGTAGACGCCGTCCTTGCCGTGGGCCGCCGTGGCGCGGTTGCCGCGCACGCTGATCATCTGGCGGATGTCGATCCACTCGATGCCCTGGGCTTTGAGCTTGGGCAGTTCGCGCTCCAGCACGGCCAGGGTCTGGGGATACGGATGGCCGATCATCACCGCCGAGCCCTGTTTGCGCGCCAGGCTGATCGCCGTCTGCAACTGGGTGAAGATGGCGGCCTCGGTGCGTTCGTCATCGAGGAACACATCCCGCGAGACGCTGGCCAGGCCGATCTTCTGCGCCTGCTGCGCCGCCACGGTCTGGGCGCTGGTGCGGCTGTCGACGAAGAACTTGTGGCGGCGCTGCAATTCCTCCATCAGCCACGCCATGGCCGCCGGCTGCGCGGTCATGCGGCTGCCCATGTGGTTGTTGATGCCGGCGGTGTAGGGCACCTGCCGGAAGGCGGCGTCGAGGCGCCGGGCCAGTTCTTCGACAGGCAGTTCGGGGTGCCAGGCGAACGGCCCGGTGGCCGGATCCATGGGCATGTGCAGGATCACCGTCTTGCCGGCGCGGTGGGCTTCGCGGGCGAATTCGGTGGCGTGCGGGGTGTCCGGCATGATCGCCGCCGTCACGGGGCCGGGCAGGGCGAGGACGCGGCGATCCCGGGGCAGGCTCTGCCCCAGGTCGTCGATGATCAGGCTCAGGTAGGCCTTGTGGGGCACCGGTCCGGCAGACTCCGCGTGAGCGGCGCCCGCCAGGCAGCACAACAGGACGAGGATGAAGCGCAGACCCATCCTCAACGGCCGGAGGTGATGCTCAGCCCTTTGAGCAGGCTCAGGGCCTGGGCCAACTGGTAATCGTCATCCTGCGGCATCGCCTTGGCCTTGCCGCCGGAACCGCTCGGACGGTCGGCGCCGCCGTTGCCGTTGCCCAAGTGGCCCTGCAGGTCGGCTTCCTTGAAGTAGTCGCCGTCGGCCTCGTTGGTGATCTTGGCCTTGCGCACTTCGATGTCCGGCACGATGCCCTGGGCCTGGATCGAGCGGCCGTTGGGGGTGAAGTACAGCGCGGTGGTGATCTTCAGCGCCCGGTCGTTGTTCAGCGGCAGCACGGTCTGCACCGAGCCCTTGCCGAAACTGGTGGTGCCCATGACCACGGCGCGCTTCTGGTCCTGCAGGGCGCCGGCGACGATCTCCGAGGCCGAGGCGCTGCCGCCGTTGATCAGCACCACCATCGGCACCGCTTCGCTTTCGTCCTTGCCGGTGGCGGAGAAGCGCAGCTCGGAGTTGGCGATCCGGCCCTTGGTGTAGACGATCAGGCCCTTGGTGATGAAGTGGTCGACCACTTCCACCGCCGCCTGCAGCACGCCGCCCGGGTTGTTGCGCAGGTCGAGGACGATGCCGTTGAGCTTCTTGCCGTTGTCCTTGCGCAGCTTGGCCAGGGCCTTGGAGACTTCCTCGCCGGTCTTGACCTGGAACTGGGTGATGCGGATGAGGCCGTAGCCGGATTCGAGCAGCTGCGCCTTGACGCTCTTGACCTGGATGACCGCGCGGGCCAGGGTCACGTCGAACGGCGTGCCGCCGTCGCGCACCAGGGTCAGGGTGATCTTCTGGCCGATCTTGCCGCGCATCTTGTCCACGGCTTCGGTCATGCTCTGGCCGCGGGTCGGCTGGCCGTTGATCTTGACGATGAAGTCGCCGGCCTGGATGCCGGCCTTGGACGCCGGGGTGTCGTCGATCGGCGACACGACCTTGATGAAGCCGTCTTCGGCGCCGACCTCGATGCCCAGGCCGCCGAATTCGCCGCTGGTGCTTTCCTGCAGTTCGGCGAAGTCTTCAGGCCCCAGGTAGGCGGAGTGCGGGTCGAGGTTGCTGAGCATGCCCTTGATCGCGTTCTCCAGCAGGGTCTTGTCGTCCACCGGCTCGACATAGGCGGCCTTGATCCGGTCCATGACCTCGGCGAAGGTGCGCAGCTCCTCCAGCGGCAGCGGTGCCTTGGCGGTGGCGGCGGTGCCTGCCGGAGCGACGGCCGGGGCCGGCTGGGCGGCGAACGCCAGGGGCGCGCCGATCACCAGGGCGATCGTCAGGGCCAGCGAGGTAAGGCGGGACAGATGCAGCATGTCGAACGGACTCCTGAATTAGGCGGCGCGCTTATCCTTGCGCGCGGCACCATTGCGCCGGATCACTGGGGTGACCCTGCTGACGAATTGCGAAATACAGCGCCGGCGTGTCCTGGCCGCCACTGTTGCCCACAGTGGAGATGGACTCGCCGGCCTTGACCACATCGCCCGCCGACTTGAGCAGCGTCTGGTTGTGGCCGTAAAGGCTCAGAAAACCGTTGCCGTGATCGAGGATCACCAGCAGGCCCGCGCCCCGCAGCCAGTCGGCGAACACCACGCGTCCGCCGTGCACGGCATGCACCTGGCTGCCGGCGGAGGCGCTGATCATCACGCCGTCCCACTTGGTGCGGGCGTCGTCGCCGCGGGTTTCGCCGAAGCGCGCCAACAGTCGACCATCGACCGGCCACGGAAGTTTTCCCCGGGTGGCGGCAAACGGGCCGCCGAAGGTTTCGCCGCTGCTGGAGACCAACGCGCCGGGCGTCGGCCGGGCCGGCTTGCGCGGGGCATCGCTGTCGTCCGCCGCTGCCTGGGCCTCACGCAACCGCTTTTTTTCGGCTTCCTGCTGGGCGATCAGCGCTTTCTGCCGCGCTTCTTCTGCCTCACGGGCCTGGCGGGCCAGGGTTTCCTCAATGGTTTTAAGGACTTTAGACAGGTCTGCCTGATCCTGCTCGCGGGCCGCGAGCTTCTGGTCCCGGGCCTTCACGTCGTCGTTGAGCTTGGCCAGGACCTGCTGGCGTTCCTTGCGCACCTTGTCGAGCTCGTCGCGCCGGGTGTCCAGGTCGCTCTTCTGCACCAGCAGCTGCGCTTGCTGCAGGCCGATGTCCTTTTCGACGTTGGCCAGCTGGCGCAGGGTTTCGTTGAAATTCTTCAGCTGCTCCAGGCGGGCCTGGCTCAGGTAGTCGTAATAGGTGAGGGTGCGGGCGAACTTTTCGGGGTTCTGCTGGTTGAGCAGCAGCTTGAGGTACTCCTGACGGCCGTTCTGGTAGGCCGCCCGGGCCTGGATGGCGATCAGTCGCTGCTGTTCAGTGCGCGCGCTCTGGAGTTTTTTTTTCTCCGCATCGAGCCGTTGCAGCTCGGATTCGCTTTTCTTCAGCTCTTTCTGCAGGGCGTCGACTTCTTTTTCGAGCTTGCCCATCTCGGTCTCGGTGCCCTTGAGCTCTTTCTGCACGCCGGACTTCTCTTCCTGGAGCTTGCCCAGCATTTTCTTCAGCTCGGCGATGTCCTGACGCGTGGCGTCCAACTGCTGTTGGGTTTGCGCGCGCTCGTCAGCGAAGGCCGGTTGGAGCAGGCAGGTCAGAGCGAGGGCGATCAGGAGGCGAAGCATAGGGGCGGGCGGCACCAGGGAAAGGGACGGCCTAGTATGCCCGCCCGACGCTGCAAAAAAAACGCCCAAATGGGGTTGTGTGATAACTGGAGCGGGCGTCCGGGCCGAATCCATTTCGAAAACTCCATGAACGGCTGTGGGAGCGGGCCGGCCCGCGATGGCGTCCGATCATTCAACATAGCTGTTGGCTGTCAGGTCGCCATTGCGGGCCAGCGCGCTCCCACAGGGTCTTGCGGTGTTCCGTGGCCGGGGTCAGACCAGGATCGAGGTGCCGGTCATTTCCGCCGGCTTCTCCAGGTTCAGCAGCTTGAGCATGGTCGGCGCCACGTCCGCCAGCACGCCGCCTTCGCGCACCTTGAGGTCACGCTTGCCGACATAGATGAACGGCACCGGCTCGGTGGTGTGGGCGGTGTGGGCCTGGCCGGTGGATTCGTCGGCCATCTGCTCGACGTTGCCGTGGTCGGCGGTGATCAGCGCCTCGCCGCCGACCTTCTCCAGGGCGTCGACGATGCGGCCGACGCAGGTGTCCAGGCATTCCACGGCCTTGACCGCCGCCTCGAACACGCCGCTGTGGCCGACCATGTCGCCGTTGGCGTAGTTGACCACGATCACGTCGTAGCGCTGCTGCTCGATGGCCTCGACGATGCGGTCGGTGACCTCCGGCGCGCTCATCTCAGGCTGCAGGTCGTAGGTGGCGACCTTCGGCGACGGGATCAGGATGCGTTCTTCGCCGGGGAACGGCTCTTCGCGGCCGCCGGAGAAGAAGAACGTCACGTGGGCGTACTTCTCGGTTTCGGCGATGCGCAGTTGGGTCTTGCCGTTTTTCGCCAGGTAGTCGCCCAGCACGTTGTCCAGGCTGCCGGGGGCGAAGGCCGACGGCGCAGGGATGCTGGCGGCGTATTGGGTCAACATCACGTAGCCGGCCAGTTTCGGCTGGCGGGCGCGGTCGAATTCCTTGAAGCCGTCTTCGACGAACACCCGGGACAGCTCGCGGGCGCGGTCGGCGCGGAAGTTCATGAACACCACGGCGTCGCCGTCCTCGACCTTCACCGGCTCGCCGATGGTGGTGGCCTTGACGAACTCGTCGCTCTCGCCGCGCTCGTAGGCGGCCTGCAGGCCTTCCTGGGCGGTGGCGGCGTGGAATTCGGCCTGGCCGTCGACGATCAGGTTGTAGGCGGCGGCCACGCGATCCCAGCGGTTGTCGCGGTCCATCGCGTAGTAGCGGCCGACGAGGCTGGCGATGCGGCCCTTGCCGAGGGCCTGGAAGGTCGCGTCGAGCAGTTCGATGGACGACTGGGCGCTCTTGGGCGGGGTGTCGCGGCCGTCGAGGAAGGCGTGCAGGTAGATCTTTTCGGCGCCGCGCTTGAAGGCAAGCTCAGCCATCGCCACCAGGTGGTCCTGATGGCTGTGCACGCCGCCGTCGGACAGCAGGCCCATGAAGTGCACGGCCTTGCCGGCGGCCACGGCCTTGTCCACGGCGGCGCAGATGACCGGGTTCTCGAAGAACTCGCCGTCGCGGATCGCCTTGGTCACACGGGTGAAGTCCTGGTACACCACGCGGCCGGCGCCCAGGTTCATGTGGCCGACTTCGGAGTTGCCCATCTGGCCGTCCGGCAGGCCGACGTCCATGCCGCTGCCCGAGATCAAGCCGTTCGGCACCGTGGCCCACAGGCGATCCAGCACAGGCTTCCTGGCCGCGTAGACGGCGTTGGACTCGGGGCTGTCGCTGTGACCGAAGCCGTCGAGAATCATCAGGACCAAAGGTTTGGGCGTGGTAGTCATGGAATCCACTCTGGCGAAAGTTAGAGGAAGCGATGAAAAAGGGAGTAGGAGTTTAAAGCCAAGTTCCGCCGGCGTCACCGCCGGACGGGGTTTGGCCCACCATACCGGCTGTGTATACTGGCCGACATTTTAATGCCCTGGAACCTCCTTCGATGGTTGCTCACCTGATTGAATTTGCCACTAACCACTACATTCTTGTCGGTATCTTCGTCGTACTGCTGGCATTGCTGATCGCCCACACGATGCAGGGCGGCGGCAAGAGCCTGAGCACCGGCGAGCTGACCGCGCTGGTCAACAAGGAAGCGGGCGTGGTGGTGGATATCCGTCCGAGCAAGGAATACGCCGCCGGCCACATCGTCGGTGCCGTGAACATCCCCCAGGACAAGCTGGCCGCCCGCGTCGGCGAGCTGGAGAAGCACAAGGCCAAGACCATCATCCTGGTCGATGCCCTGGGCCAGACCGCCGGCACCCACGCCCGCGAACTGATGAAGGCCGGCTTCACCGCCGCCAAGCTGTCCGGCGGCATCTCCAGCTGGAAAGGCGACAACCTGCCGCTGGTGAAGTGACATGAGCGACGTCGTCGTCTATTCCAGCGATTACTGCCCCTACTGCTCGCGGGCCAAGCATTTGCTGGCGAGCAAAGGCGTGGCCTTCGATGAGATCAAGGTGGATGGCAAACCGCAGGTGCGCGCCGAGATGGCCCAGAAGGCGGGGCGCACGTCCGTGCCGCAGATCTGGATCGGCGGCAAGCACGTCGGCGGTTGCGACGATTTGTACGCCCTGGAGCGCGCCGGCAAGCTCGACGCGCTGCTCAAGGCCTGAACTGCTGCACGCTTCGCCGAAACAAGAACCCTAAAAGACCCGAGATCAGAAAGGATCTGAGATGACTGACCAACAGAACACTGCAGCCAGCGAAGAAGAAACCGCACCGCAATTCTCCCTGCAGCGCATCTATGTGCGCGACCTGTCCTTCGAGGCCCCGAAAAGCCCGGCGATCTTCCGCCAGCAGTGGGACCCGAGCGTCGCGCTGGATCTGAACACCCGCCAGAAGGCCCTGGAAGGCGACTTCTACGAAGTCGTGCTGACCCTGTCGGTGACCGTGAAGAACGGTGAGGAAGTGGCGTTCATCGCCGAAGTGCAGCAGGCCGGCATCTTCCTGATCAAGAACCTGGATGCGGGTTCGATGAGCCACACCCTGGGCGCGTTCTGCCCGAACATCCTGTTCCCGTACGCCCGCGAAGCCCTGGACAGCCTGGTGACCCGCGGTTCGTTCCCGGCCCTGATGCTGGCTCCGGTGAACTTCGACGCCCTGTACGCGCAGGAAGTGCAGCGCATGCAAGAAGCCGGCGAGGCTCCGACCGTTCAGTAAGCGGTCACGCAACACCCCTGTGGGAGCGGGCTTGCCTGCGAACGCGGTCTGTCAGAGGACATCGATGTCGCCTGACACGGCGCATTCACGGGCAAGCCCGCTCCCACAATCGTTTTGAGGTGGACACAGAGGCTGTGTTCAGCCGAGCCCCTGTGGGAGCCAGCCTGCTGGCGATGGCGTCAGTGTCAGTTGAAGCCGTTCTGCCGCCACGCTTCGTAGACGGCCACCGCCACGGTGTTGGACAGGTTCAGGCTGCGGCAGCCTTCGCGCATCGGCAGGCGCAGGCGATGGCCGGCGGGCAGCGCGTCCAGCACTTCCGGCGGCAGGCCCCGGCTTTCCGGGCCGAACAGGAACGCGTCGCCCGGGGCGAACGCCACGTCGTGAAACGGCTGCGATCCCTTGGTGGTGAATGCGAACAGGCGGGGCTGGCCCAGGCTTTCCAGGCAACTGGCCAGGTCGGCATGGCGCTGCAGGGTGGCATACTCGTGGTAGTCGAGACCGGCGCGGCGCAGGCGCTTGTCGTCCATCTCGAAGCCCAGCGGTTCGATCAGATGCAGGTGGCAGCCGCTGTTGGCGCACAGCCTGATAACGTTGCCGGTGTTCGGCGGAATTTCCGGTTGGAAAAGGATGACGTGAAACATGCACGGCTCCGAAGGTAAAGATGACGCGCATTCTACGCCGCAAGCGGATCCGCGTTCGAAACTATTCCCGCGGGTGATGGGGTCGCTGGCGATCTTCGGCGTGATGGTCGGCCTGATGATCGGTCGCCTGACCACGCCGGACCCCAGCGTGCTGCAGCAGGTGGACGTGATCGACGGCGGTCTGGTGGTGTGGTTCAACAACGAGCCGAAACTGCACGGCGAAGTCGTCGATGGTTCGCTGGCGCTGCTGTTTGGCGCCGAGGGCAAACCGCAGAAGGGGCAACTCAAGCTCAACGGCAAGGACGTGAACTGGCGAACGCGCCTGAGCGACGGCGGCCTGCTGCTGACCTTGGTGGCGGCCCGGCCGCTGCAGGGCGACTGGGCCGCCAGCGAGGTCGATGACCGCTGGCGGCTGGAGATCCACTTGCGAGAGCAATAAAAGAGGGAATCCCCGGCCTGCCTGTACCAAGGTTCCCGAAAGGGGCGGGCCGGTCGCAAGGGCGACGGGCCCGGCGTAAAGAAGGAACCCCTGACCTGCCTGTATCAAGGGCCCCAAAGCGGCAGGATCCGACGCATGGGCGGTGCGGATCCGGATTAAAGAGGGGAATCCCCGGCCTGCCTGTACCAAGGTCCCCGAAACCGGGTGGGTGAATCGAATCACCTGAGAGGGTTAATGCAGGGCGCGTGCCAGGTTTTCTTCTCTTGAAACAAAATAATTGCGACAGAAGCTGAAAGCCCCGGAATCCGGGGCTTTTGCGTTTTCGGGGATGGAATTCCGGAGGTTGCCCGGCGCAAGGCAAGCGATTGGCCCTGCGCGGTTGCGGGTCAGGATGCATCGTTGCGGTGCACGCCGGGCTGAAAAGCATCGCGGGCAGTCTCGCTCCACAGGCGCATGCATTTCACCTGTGGGAGCGAGTCTGCCCGCGATTGGAGTGATCGTGCAGCGAAGATCGTGAGGCTCGATCAGCCCTCATCCCCCTCGTCTTCATCCCCGCCGTCGACCTTCATCCCCAGCTCCTTGATCTTGCGCGTCAGGGTGTTGCGCCCCCAGCCCAGCAGGACGGCGGCATCGCGGCGGCGGCCGGCGGTGTGCTTGAGCGCGGTCTCGATCATGATCCGCTCGAACGCCGGCACGGCGCTGTCGAGCAGGCTCGACTGGCCCCGGGCCAGGGCCTGGTCCGCCCACTGGCGCAGGGCCTGCTCCCAGTTGGTCACCGGCGCCGAGTCCTGCGGCAGGCTCAGCAGTTCCGGCGGCAAGTCGCTGATGTGCACCTCGCGTCCGGAGGCCATCACGGTGATCCAGCGGCAGGTGTTCTCCAGTTGGCGCACGTTACCCGGCCACGGCAGGTTCTTGAGGTATTCCTCGGTTTCGTTCTTGAGCAGCTTCGGCTCCACCGCCAGTTCCTGCGCGGCGCGGCTGAGGAAGTGCCGGGCCAGGGTCGGGATGTCTTCGCGACGGTCCGACAGGCGCGGAATGTGGATGCGGATCACGTTGAGGCGGTGGAACAGGTCTTCGCGGAACTTGCCGGCGTGCACCAGGGTTTCCAGGTTCTGGTGGGTAGCGGCGATGATCCGCACGTCGACCTTGACCGGCACGTGGCCGCCGACACGGTAGAACTCGCCGTCGGCCAGCACCCGCAGCAGGCGCGTCTGGGTGTCGGCCGGCATGTCACCGATCTCGTCGAGGAACAGCGTGCCGCCGTCGGCCTGCTCGAAGCGCCCGCGGCGCAGGTTGGCCGCGCCGGTGAACGCGCCTTTCTCGTGGCCGAACAGTTCGGATTCCATCAGGTCCTTGGGGATCGCCGCCATGTTCAGGGCGATGAACGGCGCGGTCGCGCGCGGGCTGTGGCGGTGCAGCGCGTGGGCCACCAGCTCCTTGCCGGTGCCGGATTCGCCGTTGATCAGCACGGTGATGTTGGAGTGGCTCAGGCGGCCGATGGCGCGGAACACCTCCTGCATCGCCGGCGCTTCGCCGATGATCTCCGGGGTGCGGGCCAGCGACGGCGCCGCTTCCAGGCCTTGCTGCTCCTGGGCGTGCTGGTTGGCGCGCTTGACCAGCGACACCGCTTCATCGACGTCGAACGGCTTGGGCAGGTATTCGAACGCGCCGCCCTGATAGGAGGCGACGGCGCTGTCCAGGTCCGAGTGGGCGGTCATGATGATGACCGGCAGGCGCGGGTGCTGCTCGCGGATCCGCGCCAGCAGGTCCAGGCCGCTGGCGCCGGGCATGCGGATGTCGGAAATGATCACGTCCGGCTGCTGGCGGGCCAGGCGGCTCATCACGCCGTCGGCGCTGTCGAAGCTCTGGGTGGTCATGCCTTCCTGTTGCAGGGCTTTTTCGAGGACCCAGCGGATAGAACGGTCGTCATCGACGATCCACACGGTTTCACTACGGCTCATGTCGATGTGGCTCCTTGTTCCAGTGGCAGAAAGATCGAGAACGTGGTGTGGCCGGGGTGGCTGTCGCACTCGATCAGGCCCTGGTGCTGGCTGATGATGTTCTGGGTGATGGCCAGGCCCAGCCCGGTGCCGTCCGGGCGGCCGCTGACCATGGGAAAGAAAAGGGTTTCCTGGAGTTCCGCCGGGATGCCGGGGCCGTTGTCGATGATCTCGATCTTGGTCACCAGGCGGTGGCGCACGTGGCCGATGGTGAACTGGCGCATGGTGCGGGTGCGCAGGGTGATGCGGCCCAGGCGCAGTTCGTTCTGGCTGCCGATGGCCTGCATGGCGTTGCGCACGATGTTCAGCACGGCCTGGATCATCTGTTCGCGGTCGATCAGGACGTCGGGAATGCTCGGGTCGTAGTCGCGCACCAGCGTGATGCAGCCCTGGCTTTCGGCCTCGACCAGTTGGCTGACCCGCTCCAGCACTTCGTGGACGTTGCACAGCGCCAGCGACGGCAGCTTGTTGGAGCCGAGCATGCGGTCCACCAGATTGCGCAGGCGGTCAGCCTCTTCGATGATCACGTTGGTGTAGTCGCGCAGGCTGTCTTCCGGCAGTTCGCGGGCCAGCAACTGGGCGGCGCCGCGGATGCCGCCGAGGGGGTTCTTGATCTCGTGGGCCAGGCCGCGCACCAGCATCTTGCTGGTTTCCTGCTTGGACAGCTGGGCCTCTTCCTTGGTGATCCGCAGCAGGCGGTCGCGGGGATGGACCTCCAGCAACAGCAGGGTCGTGCCGTTGCTCAGGATCGGCGTCACCGCGTAATCCACCGTCAGGGTCTGGCCGGTGAGGGCTGTGAGCATCGCTTCGCGCTTGGTGAACGGATGCGCCTGCTCCACCGCCTGGCGCAGCGAGTTGAGCGCCTCGGTGGACTCGGTGAACAGCTCGCTGATGAACTGGCCATGGCTGCGCTGGCCGCTGGTGGCCAGCAGCATCTCCGCCGCCGGGTTCATGTACTCGAGGCGCAGTTCGTCGTCGAGCAGCAGCGTGGCGGTGGTCAGGTTGTCGAGCAACAAGCGATGCAGTGCGTCACTGATGGTCATGAGGACCTCTTTTGGAGCATGGCGCGCGCAGGGATAAAGCGCTGATGCGGGGAAAATGCAAAAACCAAACCAAGGCTCCGAAAAGAAGCGTCCGACGCCTGAAACGGGCGTTTGACGCTCGCTTGCGTGGCATTCCCTGCGCGTTGACGGGAAGAATCGAACCAAAATGGGTTGGAATGTGAGTAAGGTGCAGACTGTTGCACCAATATAGTGCGCAATGCGCGAGGGCGTTAGAAGAACCGCAGGAAAGGGTTTTTCGGTTCGGGGGGCTTGTCCTTGAGCGGGCACTCGGGGCGCACGCCGTAGTCGTCCTTCGCGCAGGGTTTGACCTGGCGCTTCTGCGCCAGGGATATCCGCTGCATGTGGAACGGCTGGTTGGCGGTGCGCTCGACGGTGCGTCCCTGGCCGTCGAGGATTTCCACCGACAGGTTGTGGCTGCCGCGGTCGATGTCGCTCAGCGGGAACACCGGACTGGGGCCGGGTTCGCCGGTGGCCTGGCCGTCCAGCAGCAGGCGGTAGCGGTGGCCCGGTTGCAGGCCGGGCTCGCTGGTGACGCTGACGATCAGCTCGCCGGCGCTGCTGCGGATGGTCGCGTCCGGCTCGGGGATCAGCACCCGCAGCATGTCGTAGCGGAACGCCGGCGGCTCCGGCACCGTGTTTTTCGGACCGCTGGATGGGGTGCCGACGGATGTGGCCGGCATGCGGTTGCTGGTGGTCAATTGAACCCGCTTGGCGTTGCCCCGCGGCTGATCGGTGTAGACCCGGTTGCCCTGGGCATCGGTGTAGGTGAACACCTCGGCCGATGCGCCGAACGCGATCAGCGTCAGGCAGAGGGCGAGCAGCGGGCGGATCATGGCTTGTGCACCCGCTGCACGGTGAAGGTCACCGGCGGGCTCTGCTGGATCACCGACTGGCCGTCGATCACCTGCACCGCGAGGCGGTGCTCGCCCCTATCCACATTCACCAACTGCAGGGTCGGCAGGTTGCTGGGCTGGCCATAGGGTTCGTCATCGAGCAGCAGCCGCAACTGATGCGGCGGCCTCAGGCGCGGCTTGATCAGCACGCCGACGGTGAAGGTGCCGTTGTTGGCGCGCAGGGCCTCTTCGTTGGGCAGGCCGGTCAGCTCCAGGGTTTCATACGCGCTGCGGGCGGGTTCGCGCGTGGCCGCATCCGCGGGCGGTGCGGCGGGCGGTTGGGCTCCGACCTGGTTGAGCGGCGGCAGCTCCACCGGCTGCGACGGCACGCCCTGCGGGGAATGGTCGCTGTAGACCGTGTGGCCGTTGGCGTCGGTGTACTTGTAGATCTGCGCGGCGGCGGGCAGGGCGATCAGCAGCAGGAGACAAAGGAAGGTGCGACCCATGGCATCGACCGGATTCGAAAGCGATGGGGTGCAGCATAGGTCAGTCGCGGCGGTTGGCCCAATCCGGGACATGTCCTGGCGCAATTCCCTGTGGGAGCGAGCCTGCTGGAGGGTGTCGTCGGGGCAACAAAAAAGGCCTCCCGAAGGAGGCCTCTCTTGTGTCGCGCCGCGCGGGGCGGCGCCACCGGATCAGCAGCTGTAGTACAGCTCATATTCCAGTGGGTGCACGAAGGTGCGGACCTTGATTTCCTCTTCGGACTTCAGCGCGATGTAGGCGTCGATGAAGTCGTCGGAGAACACGCCGCCCTTGGTCAGGAACGCGCGGCCCTTGTCCAGCTCTTCCAGGGCTTCCTTCAGGCTGCCGCACACCTGCGGGATCTCTTTCGCCTCTTCAGGCGGCAGGTCGTACAGGTTCTTGTCGGCGGCGTCGCCTGGGTGGATCTTGTTCTGGATGCCGTCGAGGCCAGCCATCAGCAGCGCTGCGAAGGCCAGGTACGGGTTGGCGGCCGGATCCGGGAAACGGGCTTCGATACGACGGCCGCGAGGGCTGTTGACGTAAGGAATGCGGATCGAGGCGGAACGGTTGCGGGCCGAGTAGGCCAGCATCACCGGGGCTTCGAAGCCTGGCACCAGACGCTTGTAGGAGTTGGTGGCCGGGTTGGTGAAGCCGTTCAGGGCCTTACCGTGCTTGATGATGCCGCCGATGAAGTACAGGGCGGTGTCGGACAGGCCGGCATAGCCTTCGCCGGCGAAGGTGTTCTTGCCGTCTTTGGCGATGGACATGTGCACGTGCATGCCCGAGCCGTTGTCGCCGTACAGCGGCTTCGGCATGAAGGTCGCGGTGCGGCCGTAGGCGTCGGCAACGTTGTGCACGACGTATTTCAGGGTCTGAACTTCGTCAGCTTTTTTCACCAGGGTGTTGAACTTGACACCGATTTCGTTCTGGCCGGCGGTCGCCACTTCGTGGTGGTGGACTTCGACGGTCTGGCCCATTTCTTCCAGGGCGTTGCACATTGCGGTGCGGATTTCGTGGTCGTGGTCGAACGGCGGAACCGGGAAGTAGCCGCCCTTGATGCCTGGACGGTGGCCTTTGTTGCCGCCTTCCACGTCCTGGTCGGACATCCACGAGCCTTGCTCGGAGTAAATCTTGAACATCGAGCCGGAGATGTCGGACTTGAACTTCACTTCGTCGAAGATGAAGAACTCGGGCTCTGGACCTGCGAACACGGTGTCGCCGATGCCGGTGGACTTCAGGTATTCCTCGGCGCGGCGGGCGATGGCGCGCGGGTCGCGGTCGTAGCCCTGCATGGTCGAAGGTTCGATGATGTCGCACACCAGGATCAGGGTCGGCTCTTCGGTGAACGGATCCAGGACGGCGGTTTCGTCGTCCGGCATCAGGATCATGTCGGAGGCTTCGATGCCTTTCCAGCCAGCGATGGAGGAACCGTCGAACATCTTGCCGACTTCGAAGAAGTCATCTTCCAGCGCATCGCGAGCCGGCATGGTCACGTGGTGCTGAGTGCCTTTGGTGTCCGTGAAGCGCAGATCAATCCACTTGACGTCATGATCTTTGATGAGTTGAACCGACTTCGACATAGTGTCCTCCGGGTGGCTTAGGGCGGTAATGGATGCCCTTCTGTATTGGTGATGCCGGCGCGAATACTCTGCCAAGGCAACCTGCCTCACAAGGGAGCAAATTGCATGCCAGTGCCCCAGCATGGGTTTTTTGCCCCAAATTCACGCTTATAAAGGTGCAGGGCGCCGAAACGGCGAAAATCCCGCCCTCTAATGTAGCGTTGGAATCCGAAAACGACCCGTTTTGGTGCACGCAAAACCTTCTGCACATTAACTGGTTAAACCTTGAGCAATTTCCGCTATAATCCGCGCCCCACTTTTTCAGGCTGGCGTTGCGCGCGCAGTTTTCATGAAACTAATCGTAAAAGTCTTCCCCGAGATCACCATCAAGAGCCGCCCTGTCCGGATGCGTTTCATCCGCCAGCTGGCCAAGAACATCCGTGCCGTGCTCCGCGATCTGGATCCGGCCGTGGTGGTGAACGGCGTGTGGGACAACCTCGAGCTGGAAACCCGCGTCACCGATCCCAAGGCCCTGAAGGAGATGGGCGAGCGCCTGAGCTGCATGCCGGGCATCGCGCATTTCCTGCAGATCGACGAGTACCCGCTGGGCGACTTCGACGACATCGTCGAGAAGTGCAAGCAGCACTACGGCGACGCGCTGGCCGGCAAGATCTTTTCGGTGCGCTGCAAGCGCGCGGGCAAGCACCCGTTCAGCTCGATCGACGTCGAGAAGTACGTCGGCAGCCAGCTGCGCCGTCAGTGCGGCGCCGCCGGGATCGACCTGAAGAAGCCTGAAGTCGAAGTGCGCATCGAAGTGCGCGACCAACGGTTGTTCGTCATCCACGGCCAGCACAACGGCATCGGCGGCTACCCGCTCGGCGCCCTGGAGCAGACCCTGGTGCTGATGTCCGGCGGCTTCGACTCCACCGTGGCGGCCTACCAGATCATGCGCCGCGGCCTGATGGGGCACTTCTGCTTCTTCAACCTGGGCGGCCGTGCCCACGAATTGGGCGTGATGGAAGTCGCGCATTTCATCTGGAAGAAGTACGGCAGCTCGCAACGCGTGTTATTTGTCAGTGTGCCGTTCGAGGAAGTGCTGGGCGAGATCCTCGGCAAGGTCGACGACAGCCACATGGGCGTGGTGCTCAAGCGCATGATGGTGCGGGCCGCGTCGAGCATCGCCGACCGCCTGCACATCGACGCGCTGGTCACCGGCGAGGCGATCTCCCAGGTGTCGAGCCAGACCCTGCCGAACCTGTCGGTGATCGACTGCGTCACCGAGAAACTGATCCTGCGTCCGCTGATCGCCAGCCACAAGCAGGACATCATCGACACGGCCGACGCCATCGGCACCGGCGACTTCGCCCGGCACATGCCGGAGTACTGCGGGGTCATTTCGGTCAACCCGAAGACCGCCGCCAAGCGTTACCGGGTCGAGCACGAAGAGAAAGAATTCGACATGGCGGTGCTCGAGCGTGCGCTCGAGAACGCCAGGCTGGTGCCGATCGATCGGGTGATCGACGAATTGGGCCAGGACTTGCAGATCGAAGAAGTCGGCGAAGCGCTGGCCGGCCAGATCGTCCTCGACATCCGTCACCCGGATGCCGCCGAGGACGAGCCGCTGGAGCTTCCCGGCGTAGAGGTACAGACGATGCCGTTCTATGCAGTGAACGCTCGTTTCAAGGAACTGGACCCAACCCGCCAGTACCTGCTGTATTGCGACAAAGGCGTGATGAGTCGCCTGCATGCCCACCATCTGCTCAGTGAGGGGCATGCCAATGTGCGCGTTTATCGACCGAGCTAAGTGCCCGGGGCTGTTTGCCTGTGGCCTGCGTCACCGGCCCCCCGACACCGCCGTCAAGCTGTAACGGCCATGCCGGACACTACTGTCAATCGCTGCCATGACTTGTCAGCACACCGAATCCTCTGATCGAGATACACACGTGATCGAAAATCTACGCAACATCGCCATCATCGCCCACGTTGACCACGGTAAAACCACCCTGGTCGACAAACTGCTGCGCCAATCCGGCACCCTGGAGCGCAACGAGCTCAACGACGAGCGCGTGATGGACTCCAACGACCAGGAAAAAGAGCGCGGCATCACCATTCTGGCGAAGAACACCGCCATCAACTGGAACGGCTACCACATCAACATCGTGGACACCCCGGGCCACGCCGACTTCGGCGGCGAAGTAGAGCGCGTGATGTCCATGGTCGACTCCGTGCTGCTGCTGGTCGACGCCCAGGACGGCCCTATGCCGCAAACCCGCTTCGTGACCAAGAAGGCCTTCGAAGCCGGTCTGAAGCCGATCGTCGTGATCAACAAGGTCGACCGTCCGGGCGCGCGTCCTGACTGGGTCCTGGACCAGATCTTCGACCTGTTCGACAACCTCGGCGCCACCGACGAACAGCTGGACTTCAAAGTCGTCTACGCCTCGGCCCTGAACGGCATCGCCGGTCTGGACCACACCGAGATGGCCGAAGACATGACCCCGCTGTACCAGTCGATCGTCGACAACGTTCCGGCTCCGGCCGTTGACCGTGACGGTCCGTTCCAGATGCAGATCTCCGCTCTGGACTACAACAGCTTCCTGGGCGTGATCGGCGTGGGCCGCATCGCCCGTGGCCGCGTCAAGCCGAACACCCCGGTCGTCGCCATCGACACCGAAGGCAAGAAGCGCAACGGCCGCATCCTGAAGCTGATGGGTCACCACGGCCTGCACCGCGTTGACGTCGAAGAAGCCGCTGCCGGCGACATCGTCTGCATCAGCGGTTTCGACGAGCTGTTCATCTCCGACACCCTGTGCGACATGAACAACGTCGAAGCGATGAAGCCGCTGACGGTCGACGAGCCGACCGTTTCCATGACCTTCCAGGTGAACGACTCCCCGTTCTGCGGTAAAGAAGGCAAGTTCGTGACCTCCCGCAACATCAAGGAGCGTCTGGACAAAGAGCTGCTGTACAACGTTGCCCTGCGCGTTGAAGAAGGCGACTCGGCCGACAAGTTCAAGGTCTCCGGCCGTGGTGAGCTGCACCTGTCGGTTCTGATCGAAACCATGCGCCGCGAAGGCTTCGAGATGGCTGTGGGCCGTCCTGAAGTGATCATCCGCGAAGTCAACGGCACCAAGCAGGAGCCGTTCGAGAACGTGACCATCGACATCCCTGAGGAATCCCAGGGCAAGGTGATGGAAGAGATGGGCCTGCGTAAGGGCGACCTGACCAACATGGCGCCGGACGGCAAGGGCCGTGTGCGCCTGGAGTACAACATCCCGGCTCGCGGTCTGATCGGTTTCCGTAACCAGTTCCTGACCCTGACCAACGGTGCAGGCATCCTGACCTCGATCTTCGACCGCTACGACACCATGAAGTCCGGCCACATGTCCGGCCGTCTGAACGGCGTTCTGGTGTCGGTCGAGACCGGCAAGGCGCTGACCTACTCCCTGGAAACCCTGCAGGCGCGCGGCAAGCTGTTCGTCGAGCACGGCCAGGAGATCTACAACGGTCAGATCGTCGGCCTGAACAGCCGCGACAACGACCTGGGCGTCAACCCTACCAAGGGCAAGAAGCTCGACAACATGCGTGCTTCGGGCAAGGACGAAACCATCGCCCTGGTTCCGCCGGTCCGCTTCACCCTGGAACAGGCCCTGGAGTTCATCCAGGATGACGAGCTGTGCGAAGTCACGCCGAAGTCCATCCGTCTTCGCAAGAAGATCCTGGACGAAGGCGAGCGTACCCGCGCTGCCAAGAAAGCCAAGGCTTGATCATCTAGCCTGAGCTGAAACGAAAACGCCCCCGGTCGAAAGGCCGGGGGCGTTTTTGTTTGTTCGCAATTTGTGCGGTGTCTGTGTCGGCCCCATCGCTGGCAAGCCAGCTCCCACAGGGTTCGGCGGTGTTCGCGGAAATGGCAGGCCACCGCAAATCCTGTGGGAGCCAGCCTGCTGGCGATAGCGGCCGATCAGTCGCTACAGAAATCAGAACCGCTCGATGTTGCGCGACTGCCGCTCGCGCTCCACTTCCTTGGGCTTGTACGCGCAGTAGCCCGGGCGCGGGCCGATCTTGGGGTGGTTGCGGCAGGTGTCCGGGCGCTTGTCATAAATGGTGCACAGCCGGCTCTTACGATCCAGGTAATAGCAGTCGTTGTTGCTCATGCGCTGGAGAGTGAAGATCCCCGACTTCTGGTTGAAGCGCTCGACCAGCCCTTCCTTCTGCAGACGCTTGGCGATGTTCTTCGGCGGCTCGCCCAGCTCGAACTCGTCGACCACGCCGATGCGCACCAGATCCTTGATCTTGACCTCGACCGGCAGCGTGCAGCAGCTCGACACGCAGGAGCCGCACATCGGCGCCGAATATTTGGCCCAGGTCTCGAGACGGTCGATCTCGGCGGCGGCGATCAGGTTGGGCTTCATCATCGGTGTTTACCAGGCGTAGGCATCAGGGCGCGCGATCATACCGGGAGCGGTGGATTTTTGAACAACCTTTCGCCGGTTTTTTATCGGGCAGCGCCGTTGCCGCAGCGGTTCGGCACGGCCCCTGCATCGGATGCGTCGCGCGTTCGACGATTGCCAGCACCGGAAAAACAGCCGAACCAGAGCCGCCGCCGTCGGTCAGACCGACTAGGCTCTGACCATTCCCCGCTCGCCCGAGGTCCTATCGATGACTCAAGAACCGCTAGTTCGCGAAGCTGAAGTGGCCGCATTCCGCGACGCCGTCCTGACCAAGCTCACCTATGCGGTGGGCAAAGACCCGGATCACGCCTTCGACCACGACTGGTTCGAAGCCATCGCCCTGGCGGCGCGCGATCACATGGTCGAGCACTGGATGGACCACACCCGGCAGATCTACCGCAAGGGCCAGAAGCGGGTGTACTACCTCTCGCTGGAATTCCTCATCGGCCGCCTGCTGTACGACAGCCTGAGCAACCTCGGCCTGCTCGACGTGGCCCGCGAGGCGCTGACGGAACTGGGCGTGGACCTGGAGCGCATCCGTATCCTGGAGCCCGACGCGGCGCTGGGCAACGGCGGCCTCGGGCGGCTGGCGGCGTGTTTCATGGAGAGCATGTCGACCCTGGGCATCGCCGGCCACGGCTACGGCATCCGCTACGAGCACGGCCTGTTCCGCCAGGCCATCGTCGACGGCTGGCAGCAGGAGCAGACCGAGCATTGGCTGGACTTCGGCAACCCGTGGGAGTTCGAGCGGCCGGAAGTAGTCTATTCCATCGGCTTCGGCGGCAGCGTGGCCACGGTCACCGACGCGAGCGGCAAGGCCAAGCAGGTCTGGTCGCC
The DNA here is from genome assembly GCF_002113595.1 of Pseudomonas sp. B3(2017). Classification (NCBI taxonomy): domain Bacteria; kingdom Pseudomonadati; phylum Pseudomonadota; class Gammaproteobacteria; order Pseudomonadales; family Pseudomonadaceae; genus Pseudomonas; species Pseudomonas sp. B3(2017). The sequence goes on along the minus strand of NZ_NEIU01000010.1, from coordinate 15,551 downwards.
GTCGGAGACCGTGCGGGCCATCGCCTACGACACCCCGGTGGTCGGCTGGCGCGGGGCCAGCGTCAACACCCTGCGCCTGTGGCGGGCGCGAGCCATGGAAGACCTGCACCTGGAGCGCTTCAACGCCGGCGACCACCTGGGCGCGGTGGCCGAAGTGGCCCGGGCCGAAAGCATCTCCCGGGTGCTTTACCCGGCCGACAGCACCGAAGCGGGGCAGGAACTGCGCCTGCGCCAGGAATACTTTTTCGTCACCGCCTCGCTGCAGGACCTGCTGCGGCGTCACCGCAACATGCACACCTCGGTGCTGACGCTCGGCGATCACGCCTCGATCCAGCTCAACGACACCCACCCCTCGATCGCCGTCGCCGAACTGATGCGCCTGCTGGTGGACGTCTATGACGTGGCGTGGGATGCGGCGTGGCAAGTCACGGTCGAGACCCTGTCGTACACCAACCACACGCTGCTGCCCGAAGCGCTGGAGACCTGGCCGGTGGGCCTGATGGAGCGCATGCTGCCCCGGCACATGCAGATCATCTACCTGATCAACGCCCAGCACATCGATTCGATCCGGGCCAAGGGCATCCACGACTTCGACGTGCTGCGGGCGGTGTCGCTGATCGAGGAGGACAACGGCCGGCGGGTGCGCATGGGCAACCTGGCGTTCCTCGGCTCCCACAGCGTCAACGGCGTGTCCGGGCTGCACACCCAACTGATGCGCAAGACGGTGTTCGCCGAGCTGCACAAGCTGTATCCGCAACGGATCAACAACAAGACCAACGGCATTACCTTCCGCCGCTGGCTGTACCAGGCCAACCCGGAGCTGACCTCGATGCTGGTCGACGCCCTCGGCCCGCAGGTGCTGGACAACCCCGAGGAGCGCCTGCTCGACCTTGAGCCGTTCGCCGAGAAGGCTGCGTTCCGCAAGGCCTTCGCCGAGCAGCGGCTGCACAGCAAGAAAGCCCTGGCCTACCTGATTCACGAACGGCTGGGGGTCGCGGTGAACCCGGCGGCGATGTTCGACGTGCAGGTCAAGCGGATCCACGAGTACAAGCGCCAGTTGCTTAACCTGATGCACACCGTCGCGCTGTACCAGGCGATCCGCGCCGAACCTGAGGTCGACTGGGTGCCGCGGGTGAAGATCTTCGCCGGCAAGGCCGCGGCGAGCTACCACCAGGCCAAGCTGATCATCAAGCTGACTAACGACATCGCCCGGGTGGTGAACAACGACCCGACTGTGCGTGGCCTGCTGAAAGTGGTGTTCCTGCCCAACTACAACGTCAGCCTGGCGGAAAGCATCATCCCGGCGGCGGACCTGTCGGAGCAGATCTCCACCGCCGGCTTCGAGGCCTCGGGCACCAGCAACATGAAGTTCGGCCTCAACGGCGCGCTGACCATCGGCACCCTGGACGGCGCCAACGTGGAGATGTGCGAACGCATCGGCGCCGAGCACATGTTCATCTTCGGCCTGAGCGCCCAGCAGGTCGAGGCGCGCAAGCAGAACCACGAGTTCAGCGCCGTGCCGGACATCGCCGCGTCCCACCGCCTGAACGACGTGCTGCAGGCGATCCGCGGGGGGGTGTTCTCGCCGGACGACACCTCGCGCTACACCGGGCTGATCGACTCGCTGGTGGACTACGACCGCTTCCTGGTCTGCGCCGACTTCGATGCGTACTGGGAAGCCCAGCGGCGGGTCGAGGCGCTCTGGCACGACGCCGACAACTGGTGGCGCTCGGCGGTGCTGAACACGGCGCGGATGGGCTGGTTCTCGTCCGACCGCACCATCCGCGAATACGCCACGGACATCTGGAAAGCGCTGGAATAGCTTTTCGCGGGAATTGTGCGCAAGGCCCGGCGTTCGCCGGGCCGGGTCGATATACTGGGCGCCGTTTCAAAGGCAGTCCCGGGTCTTGCGGTTTCCCCTGCGGGAGTGAATTGCTGCCTAGACTGACTGGACTGCCGCATTCGCCCCGTGCCGGGGCCGCTTAGGGATATCGACCATGCAATGGATGTTCATGTTGATCGGGCTGGTGCTCGGCTGGCTGGCCGACGAGTCGTTCAGCGACGCGCTGCTGGGCGCGCTGCTGGGGCTGGGGATCGGCCAGGCGATCCGCATCGCCCGGCTCGGCGCGCAGGCGGCGCAGCAGCAACGGCAACTTGAACAGGCCAACGCGGCGCTGCAGGCCGTGGAGCAGCGGCTGTTCCGGCTGGAGGGGGCTCCGGCCCAGACCGCGCCCCCATTCAGCGAAGCCCCGGCCGATGAGGCCGCTGCGCAACCGGTCGACGGGGCGCAGGCCGCGTCAGAACGTCAACCAGAGCCTCAACCTGAGCCCCGGCCGGTGCCCGAACTGGTCTGGGAACTGCCGCCTGAGCTTGAGCCCGTTCCTGTCGTCAGCCCAACGCTGGCGCAGGACGCCTGGCGCGCCGAAGCCGCCCCGTCCGAACCGCCAGCCCCTGCCGAGCCCCGTGGGCCGAACCTGATCGAGCGCGCCATCGGCGCTGCCCGCAACTGGCTGTTCGGCGGCAACACCGTACTGCGGGTCGGCGTGGTGCTGCTGTTCTTCGGCCTGGCGTTCCTGTTGCGCTACGCCACCGAAGGCGTGGTGGTGCCGGTGGAGTTGCGTTACGCCGGGGTCGCGGCGTCGGCCTTGGGCCTGCTGGCGCTGGGCTGGTGGCTGCGGCGGCGCAACAGCGGCTATGCGCTGATGCTGCAAGGCACCGGGATCGCGGTGCTGTACCTGACGGTGTTCGCGGCGATGCGCCTGCATCCGTTGCTCGATCCGTCCGCGGCACTGGGCCTGCTGGTGGCGGTCACGGTGTTTTCCGCGATCCTGGCGATCACCCAGGATGCGCTGGCCCTGGCCGCCGTGGCGGCGCTCGGCGGTTTCGCCGCGCCGATCCTCACTTCCACCGGCGCCGGCAACCACGTCGCGCTGTTCAGCTATTTCGCCCTGCTCAACGCCGGCATCCTCGCCATCGCCTGGTTCAAGGCCTGGCGCCTGCTCAACCTGATCGGCTTCGTCGGCACCTTCGGCATTGGTTTCGCCTGGGGCGCCCGTTCATACACGCCGGAACTGCTGTGGAGCACCGAGCCGTTCCTGGTGCTGTTCTTCCTGATGTACCTGGCCATCGGCCTGCTGTTCGCCCGGCGCAAATTGCTGGACCTGCCGGACGCTCCGGCGGACGGCGACCGTGCGGCGCTGCTGCACTGGTCGGCGCGCAAGGGCGACTACGTCGACGGCACGATGCTGTTCGGCCCGCCCCTGGTGGGCTTCGGGCTGCAGCTGGCGCTGGTGCAGCACCTGGAGTTCGCCGCCGCGTTCAGCGCCCTGGCGCTGGGGCTGATCTACCTGCTGCTGGCCCGTGCACTGATGGGCGGCCGGGCGCTGCTGCTCGGGGAAACCTGCCTGGCGCTGGGCGTGATCTTCGCCAGCCTGGCGATTCCGCTGGGGCTGGATGCGCGCTGGACGTCCGCCGCCTGGGCGGTGGAAGGCGCGGGGATCTTCTGGCTGGGCCTGCGCCAGCAGCGGTTGCTGGCGCGGGGCTTTGCGCTGTTGCTGCAATTGGGTTCGGCGCTGGCGTTCCTCAGCGGGCTGCGCGCCGGTGAAGCCAGCCTGATCGACGGCGCGCCGCTGGGGGCGTTGATGCTCGGCCTGGCGCTGCTGTTCAGTTTCCATCAATTGCGCCAGGCCCCGGCGCCACAGACGCAGCCGTGGGAACGCTACGGCTTGCCGGTGCTGGCGTGCCTGGGCCTGACGTTCCTTTATCTGTTGGCGCCGCTGTTCTTCTTCGCCCACGGCACCGCGATCAGCTGGGCGCTGGCCGGGCTGGCGACGCTGTTCGTCGGCCTGCGCCTGCAATCGCGCACCTTCCTGTTCACCGCGTTCGCCGTGCAGCTGCTGGGCGGCGCACTGTTCCTGCTGCGCCTGCAAGGGGCCGGGGAAGACTCGGCGGCGGTGTTCAGCGCCGGCTGGAGCGGGCTGCTCGGCGCCTCGCTGATCGGGCTGGCGCTGATCGCCGGCATGCTGCTGGCGGCCCGGGACGACATGGTGCGCAGTGACGTGCGTCTGCTCCAGGGGCTGTCGGTGGTGCTGCTGGCGGGGCTGGTGCTGATCAACCTGGCGGTGCTGTTCGTCCTGCCGTGGCAGACGGCGAGCGCGGTGTGGGCGGCCAGCGGCCTGCTGATCATCTGGCTGAGCCTGTACCTGCGCCAGCCGGTGAGTTTCGTGTTCGGCCTTCTGTTGCAGGTGATCGGCGGGGCGGCGTTCCTGCTGGCCGGTCCCCAGTGGCTCGGGCCGCTGTCCGGCGAGGGCCTCAAGCCGCTGGCCCATGGCGGGTTCTGGACGCCGCTGGTGCTGGGCGTGGCCGCGCTGGTCGGCGCCTGGCGCCTGCAACTGGGCAATCACGCCTCGGCGTTCGACCGCTTGAGCCTGCATCGTCTGTCCGAGGTGTTGCTGGTGTGGGGCGCCGCCTGGTGGGCATTGGCTTGGGTCAGCGAAGTGCTGCGCTTTGCGCCGTTGCCTCTGCAGGCGACGCTGTTGCTGGCGGTGGCGGCGTTGAGCGTCGGGGTGTGGACGCTGCTGGCCGTGCGGTTGAAATGGCCGGCGCTGGGGCTGGTCTGCACCTTGCTGACGCCGGCGGCGGGCCTGGTGCTGCTCGCGGCCTGGCATTCGCGCTACCACCCGGCAGCGGAGTTCGGCTGGCTGGCCTGGGCGCTGGTGTTCGCCGTGCATTTCTTCAGCCTGCGGCGCCTGGCGCCGAGCCTGCCGGCCCGGGCCCTGAGCACGGCCCACGTGCTCGGTTGCTGGCTGTTGATCGGCGTGCTGGCGTTGGAGCTGCGCTACGGCCTGCTGCTGTTGTCCGAGCAGTACAACGCCTGGCGCTGGCTGGGCTGGGCGATCCTGCCGAGCCTGTACTTGCTGCTGATGGCGGCTCCGCGCGACTGGCCGTGGCCGGTGGCGGCGTTCCCCCGCGAGTACCGCGTGTACGCGGCGGCGCCGCTGGCGGCGCTGATGCTCGGCTGGTTCTGGCTGGCCAACGGGGTGAGCGACGGCAACGCCGAACCGCTGCCTTACGTGCCGCTGCTCAACCCGCTGGAGCTGGGCCTGCTGTTTGCGCTGTTCGGCGTCTACGTCTGGTCGCGCAGCGCCGTCGAGCGTCTGGCGATCCGCAAGGACTACGCCAGCCTCGCCGCGCAGGCGGTCGCCGGGGTGTCGCTGTTCGCCTTCGGCACGGCGCTGGTGACCCGCGCCGCCCACCATTGGGCCAGGATCCCTTTCGAGCTGGATCTGCTGCTCGAATCGATGCTGGTGCAGGCAGGCCTGTCCATCGTCTGGACGCTGATGGCGCTGGCTCTGATGATCGGCGGGCACCTGCGCCATCGCCGCGAGGTGTGGCTGATCGGCGCGGCGCTGATCGCGCTGGTGGTGGCCAAACTGATTTTCGTCGAATTGAGCAACCGTGGCGGACTGGCCCGGATCGTCTCGTTCATTGGCGTCGGCGTGTTGCTGCTGGTGGTGGGCTATTTCGCCCCGTTGCCGCCCAAGCGCGCCGAGGCCGCACCGGCGGCGGACAAGCCTGCGCCGGAAACCGAAGGAGTGTCGTCTTGAGTCGCAAGCTAAATCTGGGGTGGCTGGTGCTGGGCGTGGCCATGACGGTCGGCGCCCAGGAAAAACCGGCGGACTTCGCCGTGCAGATCCCGTTGGCGGTCACCGGCGACGGCCCGTGGTATCGCCTCGAGTTGCCGTTGAGCGCGCAATTGCAGGCGCGCCAGACCGACCTCAGCGATCTGCGGGTGTTCAACGCCGCCGGCGAGCCGCAGGCCTACGCCCTGGCCCGTGAATCGGCGCAGACCCGTGACGACGGCCAGTTGCACGACGTGAAGTGGTTCCCGCTGTACGACGCCGCCGACGCCCAGGAACGCGCGCCGAACGTGCGCATCCAGTCCACCACCAGCGGCACGCTGGTCGAGGTGCAGCCGTCCAGCCATCTGGAGGCGGGCGAGGAAACCCTGCGCGGCTGGTTGCTCGACGCCAGCGCGGTCAAGGCGCCGCTGCAGCAGCTGATCCTCGACTGGAGCAGCGAGCGGGACGGCTTCCAGCGCTTTTCCATCGAGGCCAGCGACGATCTGCAGCACTGGCGCCCATGGGGCGAAGGGCAGGTGGCGCGGCTGACCTTTGCCGACGAGCAGGTCGAACAGCACGAAGTGGCCCTGCCGGGCCAGAACGCCCGTTACCTGCGCCTGCTGTGGGACTCGCCGGCGTCGGCGCCGGCCCTCACGGCGGCCCAGCTCAAGAGCAGCGACCCGCGCCAGGTGCCGCTGCCGTTGGTCTGGTCGCAGGCGCTGGCCGGCACCCGCGGCAAGGCCGGCGAGTACACCTGGCAGTTGCCGATGGGGCTGAACGTCGAGCGGGTGCAGGTCGAACTCAAACAGGCCAACAGCCTGGCGCCGGTGACGCTGGCCGGGCGCCGCGAAACCAGCCTGCCGTGGCAGACGCTGACCGGCGGTTTGCTCTACCGCCTGACCCAGAACGGCCAGGACGTGGTGCAGAACGAATTGCAGCTGTACGGGCAGACCGTCCAGCAACTCAGGCTGACGGTCGACGAGCGCGGCGGCGGTCTGGGTGAGCAGGCGCCGAGCCTCAAGTACGCGGTGCGCGCCACCCAAGTGATCTTCCTGGCCCGGGGCGAAGGCCCCTACAGCCTGGCGCTGGGCAATGCCGGCGTGAAGACCGCGAACCTGCCGCTGTCCACGCTGATCCCTGATTTCACTCCGGCGAAACTGGCGGCGCTGGGCAAGGCCACGGTGCAGGGCGAGGCGCTCGCGACCCGGACATCGACCGCCACCACCGCGGCGACGGCGGACACCAACTGGAAAAAGTTCGGGCTGTGGGCGGTGCTGCTGCTCAGCGTGCTGTTCCTGGGGGCGATGGCGTTCAGCCTGTTGCGCAAGCCGCCGGCCAAGTCCTGAGGTTGGCCGGTGCTGGGCGCCGGATCGCGGGCAAGCCCGCTCCCACAGGAAGCGGCGGTGTTCACTGGATTTGTGTCCACCGAAGATCCCTTGTGGGAGCGAGCCTGCTCGCGATGACGGCGGTATGGCCGACAGGAATCTCGGCCCGGTCGCGAAAACCGAGCCGCCGCCCGTCCCGTTTTCAATCTACGCTCAACCTCGTGCCTGAACTCTGTCCCGCCAATCCCGTCAGATGGCAGGAATTGCCCCGACGCACGTTTACGGGCGTCACCGCTCGCTAGGTTTCCAGACTCCCTGTAAACTGCGCGGGTTTTTCAGCCCCCCATTCCACCGGAGCCGTCCATGTCCCGCGTTACCCTGAGTCGCTATTTGATTGAGCAGACCCGCAGCAACAATACCCCTGCCGATCTGCGCTTCCTGATCGAAGTGGTGGCGCGTGCCTGCAAGGAAATCAGCCACGCCGTGTCCAAAGGCGCCCTCGGCGGCGTGCTGGGCAGCATGGGCACCGAGAACGTCCAGGGCGAAGTGCAGAAGAAGCTGGACGTGCTGTCCAACGAAATCCTGCTCGAAGCCAACGAGTGGGGCGGCCACCTGGCCGGCATGGCGTCCGAAGAGATGGACAATGCCTACCAGATCCCGGGCAAGTACCCTAAAGGCGCCTACCTGCTGGTGTTCGACCCGCTGGACGGTTCGTCGAACATCGACATCAACGCCCCGGTCGGCACCATCTTCTCGGTGCTGCGCTGCCCGAACGAATACCTGAGCCAGAACGAAAGCCTGAACGAGAAGGCCTTCCTGCAGCCGGGCACCCAACAGGTGGCTGCCGGCTACGCGATCTACGGCCCGCAGACCATGCTGGTGCTGACCCTGGGCGACGGCGTCAAGGGCTTTACCCTGGACCGTGAGATGGGCAGCTTCGTGCTGACCCACGAAAACATCACTATCCCTGAAAGCACTCAGGAATTCGCCATCAACATGTCCAACCAGCGTCACTGGGAAGCTCCGGTGCAGCGCTACGTTGAGGAACTGCTGGCCGGCGAAGAAGGCCCGCTGAAGAAGAACTACAACATGCGCTGGGTGGCAGCGATGGTCGCCGACGTGCACCGCATCCTGACCCGCGGCGGCCTGTTCATGTACCCGCGCGACAGCCGCGAGCCGTCCAAGCCGGGCAAGCTGCGCCTGATGTACGAAGCCAACCCGATGTCGTTCCTGGTGGAACAGGCGGGCGGCGCGTCCACCGACGGCCATCAGCGCATCCTCGACATTCAGCCTGAAGGCCTGCACCAGCGCGTGGCGGTGTTCCTCGGCTCGAAGGAAGAAGTCGAACGCGCCACGGCCTACCACAAGGCCTGACCCATGGACGCGCCCTGGCAGCCGTTGCTCGATTGGTGGTTCGGCCATGCCGGATCGGCGAGCGCAACATCGGCGCAAAAGGGCGCGTTGTGGTTCGGCAAACGCGACAGCCAAGACCTCGAAGCGCGAGAGCGTTTCGGGGTCTTTGTCGATCAGGCCCTGGCCGGCGGCTTGACCGGGTGGACGCAATGTCCCGAAGGTTGGCTGGCCGTGGTGCTGCTGCTCGATCAGTTGCCGCGCATGATCTATCGCGACACGCCCCAAGCGTTCTCCGGCGATGCCCGCGCTCAGAAGTTGGTTGCCCAGGGCATTACGGCGGATTTCGACCGGCAACTGAAGCCGATCCAGCGGGTGTTCATCTACCTGGTGTTCGAGCACTGCGAGAACCTTGCGGTGCAGAACGAGGCCGTCTCAAGGTTCATGGCGCTGACGGACGAACAGCCGCAGGCCGAGCGTGCGGTGTTTGCCGACAATCTGGACTATGCCGAACGGCACCGGAAGGTCATCGCCCGGTTCGGGCGGTTCCCGCACCGCAATGCGGTGTTGGGGCGGGAGTCGACGGCTGAGGAGTTGGCGTTTCTTTCGACGCCGGGTTCAAGCTTCTGAATCCGCTTCAAGGCCTCTGACGCTATCGTCGGATCGACGCCCGGAGCCAGGCCGCTCCCACAGGTTCCTGGGATGAACACTCATTGTGTATGCACCCGATAAACCGGTGGGAGCTGGCTTGCCGGCGATGGCGGTGGCGCCGCGCCTCAGATGCGGAAACTGCCCACCAGATGCTTCAAGCGCGCCGCCTGTTGCTCAAGATCGGAGCACGCGCGCAACGTCGCTTGCAGGTTCTCCACCCCTTCCTGGTTCAGCATGTTGATCTCGCTGATGTCGACGTTGATCGACTCCACCACGGCGGTCTGCTCTTCGGTGGCGGTGGCCACCGACTGGTTCATGCCGTCGATCTCGCCGATGCGCTGGGTCACGCTGCCCAGGCGCTCGCCGGCCTGGTTGGCGATGCCGACGCTGCTTTCGCTCTGGCGCTGGCTGTCGGTCATGATGGTGACCGCCTGACGGGCGCCGATCTGCAGCTCTTCGATCATCTTCTGCACTTGCTGCGCCGAGTCCTGGGTGCGGTGCGCCAGGTTGCGCACTTCGTCGGCCACCACGGCGAAACCGCGGCCCGCTTCGCCGGCCCGGGCGGCTTCGATGGCGGCGTTGAGGGCCAGCAGGTTGGTCTGCTGGGAGATGCTGGTGATCACTTCCAGGATCTGGCCGATGTTCACCGTGTGGCTGTTCAGGGTCTCGATGTTGCCGCAGGAATCGCTGATCTGCGCCGACAGCTGCTGCATCGCGTGGATGGTCTTGTCCACCACTTGCTGGCCGTCTTCGGCCTGGCTGCGCGCTTCGCTGGAGTGCTGCGAGGCGAGGGCGGCGTTCTGGGCGATCTCCTGGGCGGCGGCGCCCAGTTGGTTGATCGCCGCGGCCACGCTGTTGGTGCGCGAGGCCTGCTGGTCGGAGTTGTGCATCGACGAGTTGGAGGCCGCGACCACCCGCAGGGCGACTTCGTTGACTTGGCCGGTGGCCGAGGACACTTCACGGATCGAGGTGTGGATGCGCTCCACGAAACGGTTGAACGACAGGCCCAGGGCGCCGAACTCGTCGTGGCCGTGGATGGTCAGGCGCTTGGTCAGGTCGCCTTCGCCTTCGGCGATGTCGTGCATGGCGCGGCCCATGGTCAGCAGCGGCTGCATCAGGACGCGGATCAGCATGCCGAGCAGGGCGATGATGATCACCACCGCGATCACCATGGCGATCAGCGCCGAGGTGCGGAATTCGCTGAGCATCGAGAACGCGGTGTCCTTGTCCAGCACCAGCGCCACGTACCAGTCGGCCGACGGCACGCCGTTGACGTGGGTGAACGAGATCAGCTGGGTCTTGCCGTCGGCCTCGACTTCCTTCAGGCCGGGGCTGACGCTCGGCGCGCCGTCGGGATAGGCGTCGGACAGGCTCTTGAGCACCAGTTTGCTGTCCGGGTGGATCAGGATCTTGCCTTCGCGGCTGACGATGAACGCGTGGCCGTGGCCGCCGAAGTTCAGCGAGTTGATGATCGCGCTGATGCTGGACAGGTCGATGTCGGCGCCGGCCACACCGATCATCTGGCCCTGGCGCTGCACCGGGGTGGCGACGGTGATCACCAGCTTGCCCGACGAGGCGGCGATGTAGGGTTCGGTGACGATGGTCTGCTGGGCGGCGTTGGCCGCCTTGTACCAGCCGCGGGCGCGGGGGTCGTAGTCCGGTGCGCGGTTGCCGGCGGGCACCGAGAACATCACGCCGTCGGCGCCGCCGAAGTAGCTGAGCTGGAAATTGCCGGTGTAGGCGGGCAGGTCGATGATGCGCTTGAGGCTGGCCGGGGCGTTGCCGTCGGCGACGATCTGCTGGGACAGCGATTGCAGCAGCTGGATGCGGCTCTCCAGCCAGGTCTGGATGTTGCTGGTGGTCAGGCTGCCCAGTTCCTGCATCGACGCTTCGGTGCTGCTGCGCAGGGTTTCGCGCTGGCGATAGTCGTTGAACAAAATGAAACAGGCGAACGCAACGGCCACCACGAGGGCGGCAGCCAACAAGATCTTGTGGCTGAATTTCATGTTTCTGGTCATTAAATGAGCTACCGCGGAGGGCTGGTCAAGAAGGGGCGGCAATTTGCCACAGTCTCGGGCTTTGCGCTGCTCTTATTTCGACTGCTGCGCGTCAAAGATTAGGCCGTTTTGGCGAAAGGCGACGAAAGGCCCAATGGCCTTACAAAGTGTCTGATTTATCGGCAAAAGGCAGACGGGCGGGGCAACAAATAGCCTGTCCGGGAGGGAACCCGACAGGGGTTTTCTCTTCTAAGCTTCTGGTTGGCGCCAGGCCATCCCCCTTCCGCTCCAGGAGTTACACATGTCGCTGCGTTCTATCGCCTTGCTGTCGTTTTGCGTGCTGTTGGCCGCCTGCAGCAAGATCAATCAGGAAAACTACTCGAAGCTTTCGACCGGGATGGCCAAGGCCGAGGTGGAGACCCTGCTCGGCAAACCCACCGATTGCGCGGGTGCGCTCGGCATGTCCAGTTGCACCTGGGGCGACGAAAAGAGCTTTATCAGCGTGCAGTACGCCGGTGACAAAGTGTTGATGTTTTCCGGCCAAGGCCTGAAGTGAACCGGGGCCGCGCGCCCACGGGAGAAAAACAATGAAGCGGTTATTGCTTGTCCTTTTCGCCGGCCTGGTATTGGCCGGCTGCGCCACCACCGGTGAAGATCCGCTGGCGCCCAAGACAGTCCACAGCGTCAACCTCAAGCGCTACCAGGGCACCTGGTACGAGCTGGCGCGTCTGCCGATGTACTTCCAGCGCAACTGCGCGCAGTCCGAAGCCCATTACACCCTCCAGCCCGACGGCAACCTCGCGGTGCTCAACCGCTGCCTGACGGAAGACTGGCAGTGGGAAGAGGCCAAGGGCACGGCCTATCCCCAGGTGCCGGGCAAGACCGACAAGCTGTGGGTCGAGTTCGATACGTGGTTCTCGCGGCTGATCCCGGGCACCGCCAAGGGCCAGTACTGGGTGCTGTACGTCAGCGATGACTACAAGACCGCCATCGTCGGCGACCCGAGCCGGCGTTACCTGTGGCTGCTGTCCCGCACGCCGACGGTCAACGGTGTGGTGCGCGAAGAGTTGCTGAGCAAGGCGCGCCAGCAGGGTTACGACACCACAAGGCTGATCTGGCGCACCTCGGACCGGCAGATGGCCAAGACTTCCAACTGACCGTCACCGCAAAACCGTTGTGGGAGCCAGCTTGCTGGCTCCCACAATTTTGATCGGCGTCAGCCCAGGAGCTCGCGCAGCACCTGGGTGAACGCCCGGGCGCTGTCCTCTTCTGCGGCATGCCGCCCGCCGCGAACCACCCACTGGCCGTTCACCATGACGTCGCGCACCTGACGGTCGCCGCCGGCGAACAGCCAACGGTTGAGGATGCCGTCGCCCTGGGCGGTCGCCAGATACGGATCGTTGCCGTCGAGGGTGATCCAGTCGGCGCGCTTGCCGACCTCCAGCGCGCCGATCGGCTGGCCCAGCGCCTGGGCGCCGCCGTCCAGCGCCGCGTCGTACAGGGTGTGGCCGACCATCGGCTGATCCGCGCCGTACAGGCGGTTGCGCCGCTGGTCGCGCAGGCGCTGGCCGTATTCCAGCCAACGCAGCTCTTCCACCACGCTCAACGACACATGGCTGTCGGAACCGATGCCCATGCGCCCGCCCTGGGCGAGGAAGTCCACCGCCGGGAAGATCCCGTCGCCGAGGTTGGCTTCGGTGGTCAGGCACAGGCCGGCGATGGCGCGGCTCTTGGCCATCAGCGTGACTTCGTCCGGATCGGCATGGGTCGCATGCACCAGGCACCAGCGCGAATCGACCTCGACGTTCTCGTACAGCCACTGCAACGGGCGGCGGCCGCTCCAGCTCAGGCAGTCGTCGACTTCCTTCTGCTGTTCGGCGATGTGGATGTGCACCGGACACTGTTTGTCGCTGGCCGCCAGCACGTCGCTGATCTGCTGCGGGGTGACCGCGCGCAACGAGTGGAAACACAGGCCCAGCGACTGCGCCTTCTGCTGGGCCAGCACCGGTTGCAGGCGCGCCTGCAGGTCGAGGTAGGCGTCGGTGCCGTTGATGAAGCGGCGCTGGCCGTCGTTCGGGGCCTGGCCGCCGAAGCCGGAATGGCTGTAGAGCACCGGCAGCAGGGTCAGGCCGATGCCGGCGGCGCCGGCGGCCTGGCTGATGCGCAAGGCCAGTTCGGCCGGGTCGGCGTAAGGCCGGCCGCTGGTGTCGTGGTGCACGTAATGGAATTCGGCCACCGAGGTGTAGCCGGCCTTGAGCATTTCGATGTACAGCTGGCGGGCGATGACGCCGAGTTGCTCCGGCGTGATTTTTCCGACGAGCCGGTACATCAGGTCGCGCCAGGTCCAGAAACTGTCGTTCGGATTGCCGGCCACTTCCGCCAGGCCGGCCATCGCCCGCTGGAAGGCGTGGGAGTGCAGGTTCGGCATGCCCGGCAGCAGCGGACCGCCCAGCCGTTCGGCGCCGTCTGCGGTGGAATCGGCCTGGACACTGGTCAGCACGCCATCGGCGTTGACCTCAAGACGTACATTGTTGGCCCATCCACTAGGCAGCAGCGCGCGTTCGGCAAAGAAGGCGGACATGGTTCAGCACCCCATCGTGTGTTATTTGTATATACATATACAGACGTTTGCCTGCCCGGTAAACTCCGGCAAGCTAGCAACTTTCACCAGACGAACAGGGATCCACCGTGCCGACTCCGCCACCCGTCTCTCCGTTGGCCGCGAACATGGGCGACAGTCCGGCGCCCTTGTACGCCCGCGTCAAACAGATGATCACCCAGCAGATCGACAGCGGTAACTGGCCGCCGCACTACCGCGTGCCGTCGGAAAGCGAGCTGGTCAGCCAGCTGGGCTTCAGCCGCATGACCATCAACCGCGCCTTGCGCGAGATGACCGCCGACGGCCTGCTGGTGCGCATGCAAGGCGTCGGCACGTTCGTCGCCGAGCCCAAGAGTCAGTCCGCGCTGTTCGAAGTGCACAACATCGCCGACGAGATCGCGTCCCGCGGCCACCGCCACACGTGCCAGGTCATCGTCCTCGAAGAGGAGGCCGCCGGCTCCGAGCGGGCGCTGGCCCTGGACATGCGCGAAGGGCAGAAGGTGTTCCACTCGCTGATCGTGCATTACGAAAACGACATTCCGGTGCAGATCGAGGACCGTTTCGTCAACGCGCTGGTGGCGCCGGAGTACCTCAAGCAGGACTTCACCCAGCAGACGCCTTACGCCTACCTGAACCAGGTTGCGCCGCTGACCGAAGGCGAGCACGTGGTCGAGGCGATCCTGGCCGAGCCGTCCGAATGCAAGCTGCTGCAGATCGAGAAGGGCGAACCCTGCCTGCTGATCCGCCGCCGCACCTGGTCGGGCCGTCAGCCGGTGACGGCGGCGCGCCTGATCCATCCCGGTTCCCGTCACAGTCTGGAAGGTCGGTTCCACAAATGAGTCAGATCAAGGTTTTACGTGCCGAAGGCTATCCGCGCATGCCCTGGAAGAACGGCGGCGGCAGCACCGAGGAAATCACCCGCGACGCCGGCGCCGGCCTCGACGGCTTCGGCTGGCGCCTGTCGATCGCCGACATCGCCGAGTCGGGCGGTTTCTCCACCTTCGCCGGCTACCAGCGGGTGATCACCGTGCTGCAGGGCGACGGCATGACCCTGTGCGTCGACGGTGACGACACCCGCCCGCTGCGACCCCTCGATCCGTTCGCCTTCAGCGGCGAGAGCCAGGTGTCCTGCACCCTGCTCGGCGGGGCGATCCGCGACTTCAACCTGATCTACGCGCCGCAGCGCTACAGCGCACGCCTGCAATGGCTGGACGGCGAGCAACGCTTCTTCAGCTCGGCGGGCACGGTGCTGGTGTTCAGCGTCAGCGAGCTTTTGCAGGTGCAGGTCGATGGCCGCACCGAGCAACTGGGTCGGCACGATTGCCTGCAGCTGGACGGTAACGCCGGGCTGGCGGAAGTCAGCGTCAATGCCGCGTGCTGCGTGATTGAACTGACCGCACGTTGATCCTTTAACAACGGTGGCGAGGGAGCTTGCTCCCGCTGGTCCGCGAAGCGTTTCCCGAATCGGTCGGGAACCCTTCGGCCTCCAGCGGGAGCCGGCTCCCTCGCCATTTTTGTTTCGGTGTTCCTGTTTCCTGCGGCGCACCCATTTGTTACCGAACGCCCCAGCGTGGCGCAATGCCCCGCTCACGTAACAGCCTCCGACCTGCACGCAAACCCCACTCCCGAAAAAATTCATTCACGCCGCAGCCCTTGATCCAGGCGCTCTCCAGCTCTGCGCGAAGGTTTTCTTGAACGTCCCTTCAACAAGTTGGCCGCTTGATTGCATATGCTTGTATGTACAAGTAAAGACGTATGCGTATGAGTTGAAGGAAACTCTCCGCAGCGTCCACTGATTCGCTTGTCGTGCAGTGAAGCGCACAGGCCCGCTTGCCCACCGCCAGGGTTGGTTTGAATTGAATGCTGAGGAGTGTTTTTCGTGACTGACAAAAAGCCTACCAAGTTCCGCGACGTCGAAATCCGCGCCCCCCGCGGCAACCAGCTGACCGCCAAGAGCTGGCTGACCGAAGCGCCGCTGCGCATGCTGATGAACAACCTCGACCCGCAA